>JAZOMN010000166.1:0-3300 GCA_045654005.1 Clostridia bacterium | reverse complement strand
AAAGCTGCAATAAACAGCGAAACTAGTATTACATTAGACGTTACCGATTATATGAAAAAATGTATAGATGCAGGAAATAAGATTATGAATATTTCATTTAAAACAGAGACCGAATACCCATCTTTATTTGCTTCTAAGGAGAGTGGAGCACCTGATAATGTTAATGTAATTCTTATGGATTTAAGAAGAGCTGAAACAACTAAGATTCCGTTTAATACAGTTGATGTTCCTGAAGAGAAGAGTATTGCAGGAAGAATTAATATAAAAGTTAATGGTGAATATTATTATAGCGTTAATCCGCCTTATATCAAAGATGATGTTATTTATATAAAAGCGAGAGACTTTGCTAAAATAAATAATATGTTTTATCAGCTTCTTGATGATAAAATCATAATAAAAGATGAAAACCTTACTATTGAAGTATCTTCTCTCACTGATGACACTTTGACATTAGACAAATTTTTACAATCAGTAAATTGTCAGGATGCAGGTTTTGTGGTATATACTCTGGAGGACGATAATTCATCACCAAAGTATATAAAATGTGCATTAAAAAGAGAGGATACATATATTCCTTTTAATGAATTAGGAAAGTATTTTAATATGTCGGCAATATATAACGACAAAACGAATACTGTTGAAATTACAAAACCATAAAAATTACAGAATATAAGATAAGGTGATGTGATAAAATGAAATTTATAGTTGCAGTTGATTTGGAGGGAGTAGCATGTGCTTATGCTCCTCTTGGCGCAAGTGTTGAAGATTCATTCAATGTTCAGTTTGTTAGAAAACAGGCAACTAAAGAAGCTGACGCAGCAGTACGCGCTTTATTTGATATGGGTGCAACTGAGGTAGTTGTATGGGATAATCACGGAAGAGGATGTAGTCTTGATTATGATCTTTTAGACGAAAGATGCCATATTGCAATAGGTGCAGATGCTATAACAAGATATCCGGTGCTTGATGAAACATTTTCAGGTGTTATTTTAATTGGTTACCATGCAAAGGCTTCCGAAGGAGAGGGGGCAATCGCTCATACTTTTTCAAGTGCAAACTATCAGAGTATTAAGATTAACGGAAAAGAATTTGGGGAAATTGGAATTGATGCTGCAATCGCTGGTGATAAAAATGTTCCTGTTATATTTGTTTCAGGCGATGATAAAGCTGTAAAAGAAGCGAAAGAATTTTTGCCTTGGGTAAAAACCGTTGAAACAAAAAAAGCAACTGCTTATACACGTGTTATATCAAAACATCCAAAAGCAGTTATAAAAGAAATATATGAAACAGTAAAAAATGCAGTAAATGAAATAAATAATATGAAAACTTTTACTGTACCTTCTCCTGTTACTGCAGAAATAAGATACAGAAGATGTGATTTAGCTTCTAATAAAAGACTGATTGATTTAAATGGTGACAATTTTGAATTTGTCGATGGTTATACCAGAAAAGGTCAGCTTAAAAATATTGAAGAAATAGTTTTCAGGTTATAAGAGGAAGTTTTTGCTCTGAATTTTGAGGACACTAAAATTATATATAATAATAAAGAAAAATACCAAACAGTTTTAAATTAAATACATTTCTATAGTATTTTATATTGTTATGAAAGGAGTTTGGAGATGGTAAATACAAACAAAAAAATCGGAGCATATACAGGTATGTTTTTTGTTGTATTTGTATGGGGAATAGCACCTATACTTACGGTGCATCTTAATAAATTATATTCACCTGTATTACGCACATGCTTTATAGAAGCTTTGTTGTTAGTAACATATCTGTTGATTTCAGGGAAAAATATAAAAAAGTTTAATTTGGATTATATAAAGGTAGGCATACCTACAGGTATATTTCTGGCACTTGCAAACCTCACTCAGAAAATAGGGCTGTTATATACTACACCTTCAAGATATGCTTTTTTAGAAAACCTTTCATGTGTATCTGTTCCTGTTTTGATGTACATACTTGTTAAGAAAAAACCATCAACAACTACTATTATAGCGTCGGTTATATGCCTTGTAAGTGCTTTTGTTTTAAATGGAGTATCCTTTAGCGGAGGCTCGTGGGGAATAGGTGAAATTCTTTGTGCAACTTCGGGAATACTTTATGGTTTTAATATTGCAGGTACAAGCGTATATGCAAAAAAACTTTATACCCCATTATATCTTGCAACACAGTCGATAATGGGATTTTCGGTATCTTTAATACTTACTTTTATATTAAACAGTACTTATATTACAACAAGTAGTGGATTAAGTGTACCTGTTGAAAAAATAATGTTCTCATTTAAACCTTCTGATATTATTTTACTTGTTTTATTTGCACTTGTTGTCAATGCGTTTTGCTGGATAATAAGAACATACTCAATGAAGCATATAGATGCTTGTGTAGTTGCAATTATAATGCCGTTTTCAGCTGTTATTACAAGCGTACTTTCAGTGCTTACTGGAAATGATACACTGAATTTCAATCTTATAGTGGGTGGAGTATTAGGTCTTGTTGCTATTTTCCTTTCAGGGATTGAGGATAGATTTGTAAAAAAAGAATGAAAATTTAAATAGGGAATGAATAATGATGATGAATAATAAGTTGTTAAATGATATGTATACATTATTATATATGTTTTAATGGACCTTATTTTAAAGAATATATTAATAATATAAGAGAATTATGTAAGCAAGATATTGATAGAATTTTCTTGGATGTCTCTATTATACGTATAGATACGTGTTATTGTGAATATTGCTTTAAAACTTTTTTAAAGAATATGTCAAAAGTTAAGAGTGCAAAGATTTTGAGAAACAAAGAACAACTTTTCTTTTAAATCAAAAATGAAATTTGAAAAATTAATCTTCTTGTTCTTAATAATCATGAAATTATTGTTGTAGAAATATAACGAGTAAAATTTATGAAAGAAACGATAAAGATTAATATTCACATTCATATAGATCTAGTTCCTTTTACTTGCGGAGGGTAAAAATATGAAAAAATTTTATGAACTATACAAAGATAGTCTTAATAACAAGATAATACCATTTTGGCTTAAATATTCGCTTGATGAAAGTGGTGCAATAAATAATTGCTTGTCAGAAGAGGGTAAGATATTTGTTAAGGATAGATATATATGGTCTCAGGGCAGAGCTTTATGGACTTTTTCAGCGATGTATAACAGAATTGAAAAGAAAGAGGAATATTTAAAGGCTGCTGACGGACTGTTTAATTACCTTGTAAACACAGGAAGAACTCCTGATGGTAAATGGAATTATGTTTTTGATGAAAAAGGTAATATGAAACAGGACGATA
>JAZOMN010000165.1:0-3408 GCA_045654005.1 Clostridia bacterium | reverse complement strand
TTGTCGCTGAGTTTATATTCGGTAATTCCGCCGTAAAAAAGAGTAAGGCTGACAAATTGAAACACGATAATATATGATACCAGAATTGCTGTTAAAGATATAATTTTATTCCTGATACCCTTAAACACCAGAATAATTCCGGCAAAATATGCCGCAAGGTAAAATGGTGCAACACCTCTTAACAAACACCCTGCAGACAGAATCAGCCCGCATAAAACGGCATTCTTTAAAGTATCTTTTGTTGTTTTTGATTTATCATATCTTGTGTATCTTAATACTTTGTATGCAGAGGGAATGTTTTATGTGCTTTTTGTATTTGAAATAAGTTTATATATAAAACTTATAAATTCTAACAAACCGCAACTTCCTACATCTGTCGTTTTTTGTTTAGTGGCACTTGTTCTATGCGGACTAAAAGCGAATATGTTGTTAATTATCATTCCGTTTCTTTTTATGACAGGTTATTTGATTTATAAAAGAAAATCTGTGGTTTACAGAATTATTATTGGTGTCCTGTCGCTTTTATTTGTTATTTATCCGGTTTTAAATTATTCGGACTATTTAAATGAGGATACTGATAAATTTCATAGTATATTTTACGGAATATTATATGAAAATAAAAATCCGGGCAAGGCACTTGATAAACTTAATCTTGATAAGAGTTATGCCTCTATGGCAGGTAAAAATTATTATGATAAACTTGCTATAGATATTACATCCAAAGAATTTAAGGAAAATGTTTTAAATAAGGTTTCATATACAGATATAGTTAAATATTATTTATTAAATCCTTCTGAATATGCAAAACAGTTTAAATATGCAGGATGGAATGCTTTTGAAACTTATCCGAAATATGCAGGTAATTATTCTGCATCAAGCGGAAAAAGTCCTTATGATATTGCGGGTGGATTTAAAATATATAATCTGATTAAGTCAAAACTTTTCCCGAAAACATTATGGTTTATATATTTGGTTCCAATACTTCTTATAGGAATACTTATTGCGTATAAAAAGATATTTAATAAAGGCTATTTAGTGCTTGGTGTCTCATTAGCGTTAATGAATATTATTTTATTTAATGTTCCTATGATTACATCAGGGCTTGTCGATATATCAAGGACAATGGCTGTATATAATGTTACATTTGATATAATTTTAATTATGATTGTCGGCTGTATGTTATATATAAGCGCCAAGAGGAAACAAGAATTTAAAGAAAAATACGGTTTAACACAGTAAAGGGGTTTTATAAATGGAAAAATTAGGTTTAAATCAAATCAGGGAAGAATATCTTAAGTTTTTTGAAAGCAAGGGTCATTTGAAAATGAAAAGTTTTTCGCTTGTTCCGAATAACGACCCATCTTTGCTTTTAATAAATGCAGGTATGGCACCTTTGAAAAAATTCTTTACAGGGGAAGAAGTTCCTCCAAGAACAAGAGTTACAACATGTCAGAAATGTATCAGAACGCCTGATATTGAAAATGTTGGTAAAACTGCCAGACATGGTACATTCTTTGAAATGCTCGGGAACTTTTCTTTCGGTGATTATTTTAAAGAAGAAGCAACTCAGTGGGCGTGGGAATTTATAACAAAAGTTATGAAAATGCCTATTGATAAATTATGGGTAACTATATATCTTGACGATGATGAAGCATTTGATATATGGACTAAAAAAGTGGGAGTTGCTCCTGATAGAATTGTAAGAATGGGAAAAGAAGATAACTTCTGGGAAATCGGGCAAGGTCCATGTGGTCCATGTTCAGAAATATATTTTGACAGAGGCGAAGAATGCGGTTGCGGTAAGCCTGATTGTAAAATCGGATGTGACTGTGACAGATTTGTTGAATTCTGGAATCTTGTTTTCACTCAGTTTGACAAAGATGAAAACGGAAATTATAACAAACTGGCAAATCCTAACATTGATACAGGTATGGGACTTGAAAGACTTGCAGTTATTATGCAGGGAGTAAATAACTTATTTGAAGTTGATACTATAAGAAGTATTCTTGATACTGTATGTAAAATAAGTAATAAAAAATACGGGGAAAACGCAAAAGACGATATTTCTATCCGTGTAATTACTGACCACATAAGAAGTACAACATTTATGATCAGCGACGGTGTTATCCCTTCAAATGAAGGCAGAGGATATGTTTTAAGAAGACTGTTAAGAAGAGCGGCAAGACATGGAAAACTTCTTGGCATAAAAGATATGTTTTTAACTGATTTGGCAGATGTTGTAATATCTCAGTCAAAAGATGCTTACAGCGAACTTTATGAAAATCAGGAATACATCAAGAAGATAATCAGTGTAGAAGAAAAGAAATTCTATAAAACAATTGATTCAGGAATGCTTCTTTTAAATGATATTATTTCTTCCATGAAAGAAAAAAATATTACAACTCTTGACGGAGAAACAGCATTTAAACTTCATGATACATACGGTTTTCCTCTTGATTTAACAAAAGAAATCATGAGCGAAAATTCATTTGATGTTGATGAAGAAACTTATAAAAAAGAAATGAAAAAGCAAAGAGAACAATCCCAGAACGCAAGAGGAGATACCTCTACACTTGGTTGGGAAAGCGATATTGCTAAAATGTTAAAAGAGTTAGATAATTGTGAATTTATAGGATATGACAATCTTTCCTGTGATGCAAAAATAATTGCAATTATAAAAGACGGCGAAAAAGTTTCAGAACTTACACCGGGAGAAGATGCGATTGTTATTACCGATAAAACTGTTTTTTACGGCGAAAGCGGAGGACAGGCAGGGGATATTGGAACAATTGCTTCAGAAAAGAGTGAATTATTTGTTGAAAATACAGTTAAATATTCTGAAGGCAAAATTGGTCATTTTGTAAAAGGAACAAAAGGAATTATTTCAGTAGGTGACATTGTTAAACTATGCGTTGATAAAGATACAAGAATGTCAACTGCAAGAAACCACTCTGCTACTCATTTGTTGCAAAAAGCATTAAAAACTGTTCTTGGCGACCATGTAAATCAAGCAGGTTCGTTTGTTTCTTCTGAGAGATTGAGATTTGACTTCTCTCATTTTGAAGCAATGACTTCTGATGAAATCTGTAAAGTTGAAGAACTTGTCAACAAGGCAATACTTGATTCTATGGACATTGATTGTAAGTTAATGAATATAGAAGAAGCAAAACAGTCAGGTGCTATGGCTCTTTTTGGTGAAAAATACGGTGACACTGTAAGAGTTGTTTCAATGGGTGATTTTTCAAAAGAATTCTGTGGAGGAACACATTTAACAAATACTGCACAGGTTGGGTTCTTTAAAATTATGTCCGAAAGCGGTGTTGCAGCAGGCGTAAGAAGAATTGAGGCAGCAACAGGTGTTAACTTCCTTAAATTCTTTAACGAAAATATTAAAGTATTAAACGATAC
>JAZOMN010000164.1:0-3248 GCA_045654005.1 Clostridia bacterium | reverse complement strand
GTAAACTCATGTAAAAACACTCCTTTTAAGTATATAATAACATAAAAAAATAAAAAAATAAAGATTTTTTAAAAAATGTTGAAATATATTATAAAAAATGCTAAAATATAATATAATGCATTTAAAAAAAATTAAGGAGGCAAACACAATGAAAAAATATGAAGAAGAAAACAATGTTGTAGAAATCGAAGCGGGTGACGTTACAGTTTCCGAAAGTGTTATTGCATCTATAGCTAAAAATGCTATTATGGAGGTTGAAGGTGTTCATAGCGTAATGGGTGATGAACAGATACCATCCAATAAATTTTTTGATTTGATTTCAAATAAAGCAACAGGAAAAGATAAAGGAATCAAGGTTGTTACAAAAGATAATAAAGAACTTAGCATCGAAGTGTTTGTTGTATTAAATTACGGAACAAATCTTATAAACGTATCTAAAAAAATTCAGGAAAAAGTTAAAGATGCGGTTGAGAGTATAGTTGGTATGCATGTTGTTGATGTTGATGTTTATATTGAAGGCGTATTCGCCCAGTAATTGGAGGAACCTATGAAAAGGCAAGATTTAAGAAAATATGCTTTTCTTATAACATTCGGAAGGTCGCTTAGTTTTGATACTCCTGAGGAAGCACTTAATAATTATCTTGAGTCTTTCAAAGAAGATTATGAGAAAGAAAATGGTAAGTTTTCCGCTAAAGACCTTGAATTTATAAAAGATATTATCTTTGGAATAAATAAAAATATAGAAACTATTGACAGTACTATTTCAAAATATTCAAAAGGGTATGATATCCTACGAATATCCAAAGTGGCTCTTGCTGCCTTAAGAGTGAGTATCTATGAAATTTTATTCAGAGACGATATTCCTGATAAGGTTTCGGTTAACGAAGCTCTTGAAATAGTTAAACTATACGACGAGGACAGTACAAGAAAATTTGTCAATGGTGTTCTTGGCAGTCTTTTAAAAGATGCGGAGAATAAAGAATGATAATATCCGTAAGCGAACTTAATTCTCTTGTAAAAGAATTTTTTGACTTAAATCCTATGTTTAACAGTGTCTATGTAAAAGGTGAAATTTCCAATTTTAAAAGGCATTCATCAGGGCACTGTTATTTCAGTTTAAAAGACGAGAAAAGCGTTATTAAAGCAGTAATGTTTAAATTTAATGCATTAAGCCTTGACTTTGAACCTGAAAACGGGATGAAAGTTATTATAAACGCGCGACTTTCTTCTTATGAAAGAGACGGCGTCTATCAACTTTATGTGAACGAAATTCAGCCTGACGGGGTGGGTGCGCTTCATATTAAGTTTGAAAGGCTTAAAGAACAACTTTCAAAAGAAGGTCTGTTTGACGAAAGGTTTAAAAAGCCTTTACCTCGTTTTCCTAAAACAGTTGGAGTTGTTACATCTAAAACAGGCGCTGCCGTTAAGGATATAATAAATGTTATAAAACGCCGTGCAAAAAATACCGATATACTTATATATCATGCAACTGTTCAAGGGGAAAATGCCCATAAAAGTATCGTAGCAGGTATTGAATACTTTAATGAAAATAAAGTTGATGTAATGATTGTGGGGCGAGGCGGTGGCTCAATTGAGGACTTATGGTGTTTTAACGAAGAAGAGGTTGCACGCGCCATATTTAAATCAGTTGTTCCTGTTGTTTCTGCTGTAGGTCATGAAACTGATTATACTATTTCTGACTTTGTTGCAGACTTAAGAGCGCCTACACCTTCTGCTGCGGCAGAACTTTGCGTTCCGTCTTTAACAGATGTGTATGGATTTATCGAAACTTCCAGGTCAAGAATGTATTTATCATTAAATAAGAACTTAGACTTATATAAAAATAAATTAGAAAGTCTGAAAAGCAGTAACGTATTTATATACCCCAAAAGACTACTCGAAAAATATGAACAGGATGTTGTATCGTATTCGAATAATCTATTTAGTGTGTATGAACGTATAATATTAAGAAAAAAAGAAAGTTTTATAAAAAGCATTTCTGCTCTTGACAGTCTTAGCCCTTTAAAAGTTTTAAAAAGGGGATATACATTTGTTGAGGATAATAGCGGAAAAGTGATTGACAGTATCAGTAAATTGAATTCGGATGATTTGATAAATCTTAAATTTGCTGATGGAAAGGCAAACTGTCGTGTTCTGTCAAAGGAGGGTAACTGATGGCTTTTGAACAAGATTTAAAAAAATTAGAAGATATAGTTTTAAAATTAGAAAAAGGTGACGCACCTTTGGAAGAGTCTATTAAAATGTTTGAAGACGGTATTAAACTTACCAAAACTTTGCAGAAAACACTTGATGATGCAGAAGGCAAAATAAAAGTTGTTTTAGAAAAAGAGGCGGAGGAAATTTAATGGATTTTAGTCTCGAATTTGAAAGAAAGAAAAAAATAATTGAAGATTATCTTGATAAGGATATTTGTGATGATAACAGTTCATATAAGACTCTTTTATCTGCAATGAAGTACAGTGTTAACGCAGGTGGAAAAAGAATAAGACCTGTACTTATGATGAGTGTTTATGAACTTTTTAAAAGCGACTGGGAAAAAATTCTTCCCTTTATGGCAGGGATTGAATATATTCATACATATTCGCTTATACATGATGACCTTCCTGCTATGGATGATGACGATTTAAGGCGTGGGATTCCTACCTGTCATAAAAAATATTCAGAAGCAATGGCTATTTTAGCAGGAGATGCACTTTTAAATTACGCTTATGAAAAAATGCTTGACTCCGATTGTGAAAATTGTCTTGAAGCAACAAGATATATTTTAAAATCAGCAGGTAAAGACGGAATGATTGGCGGTCAGGTTATAGATATAGAAAATGAAAACAATAAAATTCCTTTAGAACTTCTTAACGAACTTCATGCTCTTAAAACAGGTGCATTGATTCGTGCGGCCTGTGTTGCAGGAGCGATACTTTCTGGCGAGGGTCAGGAAAATGTCGAAAAAATAGGTGAGGTAGGAAGCCTTATAGGAATGGCATTTCAGGTAAAAGATGATATTTTGGATAAAACAGGAAATACTAAAGATTTAGGAAAACCTGTCGGAAGCGATGAAAAGAATAATAAAACAACATATCTTACTCATTTTGATTTAAAAGAGTGTGAGAATATAGTTAAAGAACTTACCAAAAGAGCTGAAGAAATTCTTGACAGTTTCGGCGAAAAAAGCGAATTCTTAAAAGAACTTATAAATTATCTTATTGTAAGAAATAAATAGAGGATTATAT
>JAZOMN010000163.1:0-3650 GCA_045654005.1 Clostridia bacterium | reverse complement strand
TATTTCAGGCGAAGAAGTTCTTATATCAAAGCACACTGCAATCTCATCTGCATCAAAAAGGTTTTTTAAGAAAAATCCGCTTTTATATGCAGTATCTTTATTAAAATCTTTATTATAAATTCCTCTTATATCATACGCTTTAAATATAGACATAATTTTACTCCTCAGAATTATTTTTTGGAAGTTTATCTGCTAAAAATACTTCATTTACAAGTTTATCGGTTTCCTCTCTGTCGCAAATATAATATGAAATATTTGATATTGTAGCAGATTCGCCCGGAAGCCTGTAAGTATTCATACTGTCCCCTGTCATCGCTTTTATAACAGGAAGAAAGTTGAACACATCGCCAATTTCAATATTAGTATCTATATTTTCTATAATTTCATTATAAATTTCGTCAATTTTTCCGATATATTTAGGATTTAATTTTTGTTTGAAAAGTTCTTTTATAAACATTTGCTGAGCATCTATTCTTCCTAAATCTGCAGAAGCATATCCCGAACGGAAACGGCAGAACTGCTCTGATTTTGCACCGTTTAGAACTTGTTTTCCCGGATACAGGTCAATAACTAAATCCTGAGTAGGGTCAACATAGTACATTCTTTGGGGAACATTGATTTCAACTCCCCCTAAAATATCAATTACATTCCTGAATGCTCTTGGATTTATAACCACATAATAGTTTACAGGCATTCCTATAAGTTCTGTAACCTTCTCTATGGCTAATTCCTGCCTTTTTCCCTCTTTGCCCATGCCATAAGCAGAATTAATCTTACCAAAACTTCCACCAAGTTTTACCCTTGTGTCTCTCGGAACAGAGATAATATTAAGCTTATTTGTTTTCTTATTTAAAGATACAAACATAATTGTATCAGTAAGCATTCCGCCTTTATCTGTTGCCATAACAAGAATATTAACTCTGCTTCCCGATATTTTGGTTGTACCTGCATCCTTCCCGTCATTTGTTTTATATACAAACATTCTTGCCGTATATACTCCCGCAAGTAAAACTATACACATCACAAGAACAAGTGATACAATTTTTGCAAATTTTGTAAAATTCATTTATGATTCATCTCCGTAATCTATCCGAACTCGTTTTTTAATTGTTAATTTTTTATATAATTTCGTTAAAAGTCTTGGAAATATCCAAGGCTATCAAATGCATATTCCTACAAATATCATTTTATCACATATGTTTTCAAATTAAAAGTATTTTATTAAAAAATCTCTCAAAAAAAGCAAAACCATCGCATAGTATGGTTTTGCTTTTTAAAAATCGTCTATTTATCATTCATTAATTCTTTAACACTTGTAGCAAGTCCTGCAAGTTCCTGAATTTTTGACGGTATAATAATCTTTGTAGCATTACCGTCAGCAATCTTTTCAAAACTTTCAAGCGCCTTTATTGCAACATACGCATCTGACGGATTTGATTCGTTTATTTTCTTTATACCCTCTGCGATTGCAGTCTGTACAGCTAAAATCGCTTCCGCCTGACCTTCTGCTTCTTTTATTGCAGTTTGCTTAACCGCTTCGGCACGAAGTATCGCAGATTCTTTTTCACCTTCTGCTCGTAAAACTGCAGATTTCTTTTCGCCCTCTGCAATAAGAATCGCTTCTCTTCTTTCACGCTCTGCTTTCATTTGCTTTTCCATTGCGTTCTGAATTTCTTTCGGCGGAATAATGTTCTTAAGTTCAACTCTGTTAATTTTAATTCCCCAAGGGTCTGTCGCTTCGTCTAAAATTGAGCGCATTTTGGTGTTAACTGTATCTCTTGATGTTAAAGTTTCGTCAAGTTCCAGATCCCCGATTATATTTCTTAAAGTTGTTGCAGTAAGATTTTCAATAGCCATCATAGGCTGTTCCACACCATAAGTGTAAAGTTTAGGGTCGGTAATCTGAAAATATACAACTGTATCAATCTGCATTGTAACATTATCTTTTGTGATAACCGGTTGAGGTGGAAAATCAACAACTCTTTCTTTTAAATTAACTTTTTTTGAAATTCTGTCTATAAACGGAACTTTTATATGAAGCCCAACCGCCCAGGTTGTATAATAACCGCCGAATCTTTCAATAACATAGGCATAAGCCTGAGGAACAATTTTAACATTCCCCACAAGCAATACAACAATAATCGCAAGTAATAATACAATAATAAATTCCATATTTATTCTCCTTTTACAATTAATTTAACGCCTTCGATTTTTAAAACGGTAGCAGTACTGCCTTCTGAAATTTCCTCGCCGTTTTCGCTTTTTACTTTCCATTCAACATCGTTTACAATAGCAGTTCCCTGATTTTTAGAGTTATCTACGCTTTTTACAATCAGAACTTTCTGACCTATGAGCCTGTCAGAATTTGTAGGATTTTTATTTTCGTCTGTTTTTTTATTATAGAACTTTTTAACTAAAAAAACACAAAGAAGAGAAACGATTAAAAATACAATTATCTGAGTCCATAGTCGCGCACCCAAAAATTTTGATATAAGCGAAGCAAAAGCGCCTCCCGCAAACCATATACTTGTAAGCGAAGATGTCAAAGCCTCGGTAATTAAGAAAACAACCACTGCAACTGACCAAAGTACAATTTCAATCATAAACCTCATCTCCTATCCAATACATCAAAAGTATATACAAATTCCTTCATCTCATTTTTGACATATCTCGCCTTTGGCGAGGATATTCAAAAATATACCGAGCCATCAGGCATATCGAGTGCTTTAGCACATATCGAGAATTCGCAAAAATTCATATCCACGAATTCACCTTCGATAAATTCATTATATCATTACAAAAGGAATTTTGCAATATTCGATAAAAATTAGTGCAGAAGAAAATTTCTCCTGCACTGAATTTATTATTAATTTATTTGTTATCAAGCGGCTTCATTGTCGGGAATAAAAGTACATCTCTTATTGCAAGAGAGTCGGTAAGTGACATACACATTCTGTCGATACCAAAACCGATACCGCCTGTTGGAGGCATACCGATTTCTAAAGCATTCATAAAGTCTTCGTCTGTGGTATTTGCTTCTTCATCGCCCATAGCAAGAAGTGCTTCCTGCGCTTTAAATCTTTCTCTTTGGTCGATTGGGTCATTAAGTTCTGAATATGCGTTAGCCATTTCCCATCCGTTCATAAAGAATTCAAATCTTTCAACATAGTCTGGATTTTCCGGTTTCTTCTTGGTAAGAGGAGAAATCTCTATCGGATGGTCCATAACAAATGTTGGCTGAATCAGATGCTCTTCAACATAAGCTTCAAAGAACAGATTTAATATATCGCCTTTTTTGTGATGTGCTTCAAATTCAACATGATGTTTCTTAGCAATTTCTTTTGCTTCGTCATCAGATTTGATTTCATTAAAGTCAACATCGGCATACTTTTTAACAGCGTCAACCATTGTTATTCTTTCAAATGGTTTTCCTAAATCCATTTCAATACCGTTATAAACAATTTTAGTTGTTCCCAAAACTTCATTTGCAACATGACGGTAAAGATTTTCGGTTAAGTCCATCATACCGTGGTAATCGGTATATGCCTGATAAAGTTCCATAAGAGTAAATTCAGGGTTATGACGTGTGTCAAGACCTTCGTTACGGAAAACTCTGCCGATTTCGTAAACTCTTTCCAAACCGCCTACAA
>JAZOMN010000162.1:0-4389 GCA_045654005.1 Clostridia bacterium | reverse complement strand
TGTATCCCTGTCTCTGACTGTAACAGCGTTATCTTCCAAAGAATCAAAGTCAAATGTGATACATAAAGGTGTGCCGATTTCGTCCTGTCTTCTGTAACGTTTTCCGATACTTCCTGATTCGTCATATTCACAATTAAACTTTTTAGCAAGTTTCTCATAAACTTTTATAGCACCGTCAGAAAGTTTTTTAGATAAAGGAAGAATTGCACATTTTACAGGTGCCAAGAATGGATGTAATCTTAAAACGCATCTTACATCATTCTTTTCTTCATCTACAACTTCTTCGTCATAGGCTTCAACTAAAAGTGCTAAAGCAACTCTGTCAGCGCCGAGTGATGGCTCGATACAGTATGGGATAAACTTTTCGCCTGTTTCAGGATCAGTATATTCTAAGTTTTCACCTGAATGTTCAATATGCTGTTTTAAGTCAAAGTCAGTTCTGTCAGCAACTCCCCATAATTCTCCCCAACCGAACGGGAACAAATATTCTATATCGGTTGTAGCGTTTGAATAGTGAGAAAGTTCTTCTTTTTCGTGCTGTCTTAACTTGATATTTTCTTCTTTAATATTTAAACTTAGAAGGAAGTTTTTACAGTATTCCTGCCAGTAATCAAACCACTCTAAATCTTCACCAGGTTTACAGAAAAATTCAAGTTCCATTTGTTCGAATTCTCTTGTTCTGAATGTGAAGTTACCCGGTGTGATTTCGTTTCTGAAAGATTTACCAATCTGACCTATACCGAAAGGCAATTTCTTTCTTGCTGTTCTTTGAACATTTTTAAAGTTTACAAATATACCCTGAGCAGTTTCAGGTCTTAAATAAAGTTCCGCCTTACTGTCTTCTGTAACACCCTGGAATGTTTTGAACATAAGGTTGAATTTTCTTATATCGGTAAAATTGGTTGAACCGCAGTCAGGACATTTAATGCCTTTTTCTTTAATGAATTCAAGCATTTGTTCGTTAGACCATCCGTTAGGGCTTACGCCTTCTGCTTCTTCGATTAAGTGGTCGGCTCTGTGCCTTGTTTTACAGTCTTTACAATCCATCAAAGGATCGGAAAAACCTCCAACGTGACCTGATGCAACCCATGTTTTAGGATTCATTAAAATAGCAGCATCAAGACCAACATTATATGGACTTTCCTGAATAAACTTTTTCCACCATGCTTTTTTTACATTATTTTTAAATTCTACTCCCAAAGGGCCATAATCCCAAGTATTTGCAAGACCCCCGTATATTTCAGAACCGGAATAAACAAAGCCTCTGCCCTTACATAACGCTACTATTTTTTCCATTGTTTTTTCTGAATTATTCATATTTAAAACCCTTTCCAAATTACTTATTATTTTTTATCTTATTTGATTTTATATTGTAGTAAATAAATACACCAATTACATATACTATAAGTCCGATAATTATTGTAAGAATTGCAGTTGAACCCATAATTTTAGAAAGTTTCATTGCAATTACTCCGCCTTTATTTGCAAGGCCTATCATTGAAAATAAACTTGTTACTATATCAACAGGATAAATAAAGAAAGAACATACGCTTATAACAAGTGCAACAATCGACCAGTTCTTAAGACTTTCACGCACACCGTTTTTCTTTTTTAGCATCAAAGCAGTTACAAAAAGTGCTATAAATCCTATAAAAGTAAATACAGAAACGAATGTAACAAAGCCCTGAAGTTTAGGAATATATGTTCCCACTCCTTTAAAAGCAGTATATAAGAATAAAAGCACTATTCCGAATATTAAAGAAACAGTAAATATAACAAGCGTTTTATTTGAAATACGTTCCAATTGATTTTTAATTTCTGCTTTTTTCTGGATATCTTTTTTTGTGTTCTTTCCCATTTTGTCAAAATCCTTTCTATAGTTCCAATTCGTATAATATATTAAATATTGCCGCCATGCCGGCAGTTTCTGTTCTTAAAATTCTGCTCCCGAGAGTAACAGGGGTTATTCCATTTAAGATAAGTTTTTCACATTCTTCTTTGGAAAAACCGCCTTCAGGGCCGATTATCATTGCTATTTTTTCCCCTTTAAAATCTTTGATAACTGATTTTAAAGTCACATCTTTTGCTTCTTCATAAGGAAAAACAACAAGGTCAAAATCTTCTTTTTTTGCTAAGAATTCGTCAAACTCTATAAGTTCATTTATTTTAGGAACTATGCCTCTTCCTGATTGCTTTGATGCCGAATGAGATATTTTTTCAAACCTCTCTTTTTTCTTTGAAAAATCTTTTGGTAAAAGACGGGACACACATCTTGCCATATTAACAGGGGTTATATCATAAACTCCCGCTTCAACACACTTTTCCACAATCAAGGAAAACTTGTCCCCTTTGGGAAGCCCCTGAAATAACGAAATTTTAACTCCAGGCTCTCCTATACTTCCCGATTTATCAAGGATTTTAAGATTTACATTATCTTTTTCTATCTGCGACACAACACACAGATAATCAAATCCCAATCCATCGCACACGGTAATTTCATCACCTTTTTTATGCCTTAAAACATTTATAAGATGATGCATATTTTCGCCTGACAGAACTATTCCGTTTTCCTTTATGTCATCTGCTTTTACAAAAAATCTGGGCATAACAAATAAGTTCCTTTCACATATAAACCTATTATACCAAAATCAATTATGTTTTTCAAGTATTATCTTTACAAAATTCTTATAAATATTCTAAAAAAGTTGATTTAATTCTATATTTGTTTTATAATAATGATAGTTTTTATATCAGTAACAGTTTTATGTATATAAAAGGAGAAATGAAAAATGAGCGAATGTACACACGATTGCAGCAGTTGTTCTTCAAAATGCGGGAAGGCAAAACCTGAAAGTTTAATTGAAAAACCTCACGAACTTTCCGATATTAAAAAAGTTATCGGTATTGTCAGCGGTAAAGGCGGAGTGGGTAAATCTATGGTTACCTCTCTTATGGCAATTTTATTGAACAGAAAAGGATATAACAGTGCCATTTTAGACGCAGATATTACAGGCCCTTCAATTCCAAAAGCATTTGGATTAAAAGAAAAAGCAATGGGAAATCAATTTGGGCTTTACCCTGTTAAGTCTAAAACAGGAATTGACATTATGTCCCTTAACCTTCTACTTGAAAATGAAACCGACCCTGTTGTATGGAGAGGACCTGTTATAGCAGGTACTGTCAAGCAGTTCTGGACCGATGTTATCTGGTCGGATGTTGACTTTATGTTTATTGATATGCCTCCGGGAACGGGCGATGTTCCGCTTACAGTTTTCCAGACCATTCCTGTTGACGGAATAATTATTGTTACCTCACCTCAGGATCTGGTTTCAATGATTGTTAAAAAAGCACTCAATATGGCTAAACTTATGAATATTCCTGTTATCGGTATAGTTGAAAATTACAGTTATCTTGAATGTCCTGACTGTAAAAAACAAATCAAAGTTTTCGGAGAAAGCAATATTGACAAAATTGCTAAAGATTTCGGAGTTCCCGTTCTTGCGAAAATGCCTATCGACCCTATTCTTGCCGAAAATGTTGACAGCGGTCTTATCGAACTCTACAGTAAAAAACACCTTGACAACTCAGCAGACACAGTGGAGAAACTATTATGCAAAGAGTAGAACTTGCCGAAAAACTGTTTAAAGAGGGGTATAATTGTTCCCAGGCAGTTGCTGGGGCATATTCTGATTTGTTACCCTTTGATTTGGATACTCTTACTCTGATTTCATCAGGATTTGGCGGAGGAATGGGAAGATTGAGAGAAGTTTGCGGTGCGGTAAGCGGAATGGTGCTTGTAGCAAGTATATTAAAAGGCTATAATAACCCGAAAGATGACGATGCAAAAAAAGAACTTTATTCTTTTATACAAAACCTTGCCAAAGAATTTGAAGAAGAAAATTCCTCGATTATATGCAAAGACTTACTTGGACTTTCAGAAAAAAGGCAGGAACCTACCCCCGAAAAGAGAACTGATGAATTCTACAAAAAAAGACCATGTGTTGAAATGGTCAAATCAGCAACAAGAATTTTATGTAATTATTTTGATTAAAGAGATTCTTCATAAAAAGCCTCAGAATGACAAAAATGCGGTATCTGAATTTTTCAGACACCGCATTTTAAATTTTACTTTCCGTAATATAGAACACCTATTGTTTCAGGACCTGTATTGGTAGTAATACAGCAACCGAGTTTCCATCTTATAACAGATTTAGGATTTAAAACTTTTTTAATTTCTTCTTCTATTTTTAACAATGTTTCTTCCGAATTGTTTCCGTGTACTAAAATTATTTCTTCATTTTCCACATCAAAAGCATCTTGTTTTACTGCTTCTAATACTTTAGCAAGTGCAGCTTTTTCCCCTCTTGTTTTAGAATACACTTCTACCTT
>JAZOMN010000161.1:0-3771 GCA_045654005.1 Clostridia bacterium | reverse complement strand
TTTCACCGAGGATGTTTTCATTTAATAATCCCATGGGTGCATGTCCTGAGTGTGGAGGATTAGGGCATCTTATGAAAGTTGATAAGAACTATGTTTTTAATAAAGAACTTTCAATTAGAGAAGGTGGTATTGTTGCAAACGGATGTAACTATAAAAGCGAAGATACCATGATGGCAATGTATCTAAATGGTTTATCTAAAAAGTATGATTTTTCACTTGATGTACCGGTAAAAGATTTGCCTGATAATATTATAGATATTATTCTTTATGGCACAAATGGCGCTAAATTTGAAATGACTTATAAAAAGAAATATGGCGGCGGGTCATTTATGGGCGATTTTGAAGGAATAATCAATAATTTAGAGAGAAGATATAAAGAAACAAAATCAAATTGGATAAGAAATGATATTGAGTCTTTGATGACAAAGGCAGACTGTCATATATGTGGCGGAGCGAGACTAAAACCTGAGGCTTTATCTGTTACGATTGATGGTAAAAATATTGCTGAAATAACTAAATTTACCATAATAGAACTTCTTGAATTCTTTGAAAAATTAGAATTATCCGAAAGAGAACAAAAGATTGCAAATTTACTCATAAAGGAAATTAAAGAAAGATTGTATTTTCTAAAAGATGTAGGACTTGAATATCTTACTTTGTCAAGAAGCGCAGGAACTTTATCAGGCGGTGAAGCACAAAGAATAAGACTTGCAACACAGATAGGTTCATCTTTAATGGGCGTACTATATATTCTTGACGAACCAAGTATAGGCCTTCATCAACGAGATAACGACAGATTACTTGCAACTTTAAAAAGATTGAGAGATTTAGGTAATACACTTATTGTTGTTGAACATGATGAAGATACAATAAGAAGTGCGGATTACGTTGTTGATATCGGTCCCGGTGCAGGTATTCACGGTGGGGAAATTGTTGCGGCAGGAACTGTAAGCGAAATTTCCAAGTGTGCTAAATCCATTACCGGTAAATATCTAACCGGTAAGAAAAAAATAGATGTTCCGAAAGTAAGGCGAAAAGGAAACGGAAACTATCTTGAAATCATAGGCGCTAAAGAAAATAATCTTAAAAATATAAACGTAAAATTTCCTTTAGGATGTTTATGTGCTGTTACAG
This sequence comes from Clostridia bacterium, assembly GCA_045654005.1. Taxonomy (GTDB): domain Bacteria; phylum Bacillota; class Clostridia; order UMGS1840; family HGM11507; genus SIG450. The sequence goes on along the minus strand of JAZOMN010000161.1, from coordinate 2,637 downwards.
GTGTTTCAGGTTCAGGAAAGAGTTCTTTAATAAATCAGATTTTGTACAGAGAACTTGCACACAGACTAAACGGAGCAAGACTAAGGGGAGGAGAATTTAAAGAGATTAAAGGTCTTTCTAGTCTTGATAAAATAATTAACATTGACCAATCCCCAATAGGCAGAACACCTCGTTCTAATCCTGCAACATATACGGGTGTATTTTCTGATATACGCGAAGTGTTTGCATCGACATTGGAGGCAAGACTTAAAGGCTATGATTCAGGCAGATTCAGTTTTAATGTTAAAGGCGGAAGATGTGAGGCTTGTCAAGGGGACGGCGTTGTTACAATAGAAATGCATTTTCTTGCTGATGTTAATATTACCTGTGATGTATGTAAGGGAAAGAGATATAACAGAGAAACCCTTGAAATAAAATATAAAGATAAAAATATTTTTGAAGTTTTGGATATGACTGTTGAAGAAGGTATTGAATTTTTTGAAAACATACCTAAAATCAAACGAAAGTTACAAGTTTTAAAAGATGTAGGGCTTTCTTATATTAAACTCGGCCAACCATCAACAACACTTTCAGGTGGTGAGGCTCAAAGAGTAAAACTTGCAACAGAACTTGCAAAAAAACCTACAGGTAAAACCATCTATGTGCTTGATGAACCTACAACAGGGCTTCATACTGACGATGTAAAGAAACTTATCGATGTACTTCAAAAACTTGCTGATAATGGCAATACGGTAGTTGTTATTGAACATAATCTTGATGTTATAAAAACTGCAGATTATATAGTTGATTTAGGACCTGAAGGCGGTAACAGAGGTGGGCAAATTGTTGCAACGGGAACACCTGAAGAGGTCTGTAAAAATAAAAAATCATATACAGGTAAATATTTGAAAAAATACTTGGGTCAGGGGGGTATATGATTAAATTAATAAAAACATTCTTAAGTTTTATTATATCTTTAATTCTTGTTCTGGCTTTAGCTGTTTTTAGTGCTAATTTATATGTATTAAAAACAGGTGAAAAAAATATAAGAAGTAAAGACACGGTAACTAATGCACCATACATTCTTGTTTTTGGTGCATCTGTTAACGGAAATAAAGTGTCTCATGCTCTCTCACAAAGGTTAGATACGGTTTATAATTTGTATAGCAATAATAAGGCTGAAAAAATTATTGTATCAGGAGACCATCTTTTAAAAGATTATAATGAAGTTCAGGCTATGAAAGATTATCTTATAAAAAAAGGTGTTCCTGGTAACTCAATAGTTATGGATCATTCGGGAATTGATACATTTAATTCGGTTTCGCATCTTAAGGAAAATTTTAATCCTGACAGCGTAATATTTGTTACACAAAATGAACATTTGAAAAGAGCGTTATATTTTGCAAAAAAATTAGATGTGAATGCTTATGGTGTTGCTTGTGAAGATTATTCAGGGGAACAACTTAATTATCAGCACAAAAGAGAATTCTTGGCAAGAATGAAAGCATTTATTTTATGTGAGTTTTTAAATAACGATACTGAAAAATTAGAAAAAATAAACGAAAAGTTAAAGTTGGTATATAATGAAAATTTTGATTGATGCAGACGGATGTCCCGTTACAGAAATAACATGTAAAGAAGCAAAAAAATATAATTTGGAATGTATTATAATATGTGATACATCGCATGTTTTTAATTATCCGGGTATTGAAACAATAACAGTTTCAAAAGGTGCAGACAGTGTTGACTTTTTTTTAGTAAATAAAATTGATAAAGGTGATATTGTTGTTACGCAGGATTACGGTCTTGCTGCAATGTGTCTTGCTAAAAATGCTTATGTTATAAATCAGAACGGCATAATTTATGATGATGAAAATATTTTATCTCTTCTAAACTCAAGATATACATCTAAAAAATTAAGAATGAGTGGAGTAAGATTAAAAGGGCCGTCTAAAAGGGATAAAACAAATGATGTTTATTTTATAGAAAAACTTAAATTTCTTATTGAAAAAAATCTTTAAATATAGTATCATAATCTAATAGGAGGTTTTTTTATGACCAGAGAAAAGAAAATAATTACATATTCAAGTATGATAATATCTTTTGTTCTTATATTTATATATTGCCTCTCTCCGTTTGCAATTGGCTTAAATCACGCAGGGAATAATTCTTCTTTTGAATCTGCAGTCGGTCTTCAAGGTGCGAATGACGGTTATTTTTATTTAGGTTATTCTATTTTGCCAAGTGCAACAAATGTTAACGGGTCAATGTATAATGTTATAAGACCTCTTGTTGCATTATGTGATACAGTTTCAGATTATTTTGATATAAGAATATTATCGTTTGTATATTTAATACTGCTTTTAATCAGTGTTTTTTACTTAAATAAATATATTAATTTTAATAATAAGGTGCTTGATATAATATTTGCTCTGCTTGTTATTTTTGTTGTTTTCGATTTGTCATATCTTCTTTATCTTAACACGTTGTATGCAGAGGGAATGTTTTATGTACTTTTGGTTTTTGAAATAAGTTTATATTTAAAACTTATAAATTCTACCAAACCGCAACTTCCTCCATCTGTCGTTTTTTGTTTGGTGGCACTTGTCCTATGCGGACTAAAAGCGAATATGTTGTTAATTATCATTCCGTTTCTTT
>JAZOMN010000160.1:0-17421 GCA_045654005.1 Clostridia bacterium | reverse complement strand
CTGTGGCAAAGTTTCAGTTTCGGGAAGAGAAGTTTTATCCAATGACTATAAAGTTAAAGATAATGAGAAAATAACTTTAAAAGGTAAAGGTAAAATAGTTTTTTTAGGTACAAATGGGCTTAGTAAAAAAGGCAAAATAATTATTGATATAAAAAGATACATATAAAGGGGGTATATTTATGATAACACCGATAGATATACAAAACAAAGAATTCACAACGAGTGCATTCGGTTATAAGAAGAATGAGGTTGATGAATTTTTAAGTATCGTAGTAAGCGAATTTGATGCTTTATATAAGCAGAATATTGCCCTTAACGATAAAATAAATATGTTAAGCGAGGCAATTAAAGAGTATAAATCAATGGAAACTGCTCTTCAAAGCACCATTGCTACTGCTCAGAATGTTGCAAGAGAACTTGAATCAACTGCCCGTCTTAAAGCAGAAACTCTTGTTAAAGCAGCGGAAAATAAGTCGGCAGATATTATACTGAATGCAAAAAGAGAAGTGAGCGATATTATAACAGAGCGCGAAAACTTAAGTCAGCAATATGATATATATAAATTAAAAATAAAAAATATAGTTTCCGAACAACTTAAAATGCTTGAGCAAATATAGAACCGAAAGGATAGAAATATAATGGAAAAAGATTACTCACTAACTTTAAATCTTCCTGAAACCGAGTTCCCTATGAGAGGAAACCTTCCTAAAAGAGATCCTGAGTTTTTGGAAGAAATGAATAAAAAGGACCTTTATAACAAACTAATGGAAAAAAACGAAGGCAAACCATTGTTTGTTTTGCATGACGGACCTCCTTTTGCAAACGGAGATATTCATACAGGTCATGCGCTTAATAAAATTTTAAAGGATATTGTTATTAAGCATAAAGCGATGACAGGTTATAAAACACCTTACATTCCTGGTTGGGATACCCATGGGCTTCCTATTGAAACCCAGGCAATCAAAAAAATGGGTGTAAACCGTTTTGAAGAAGGACCTGTTAAATTCAGAGAAGTATGTAAAGATTTTGCTGAAAGTTATATAAAAAATCATATAGAACAGTTCAAGAGACTTGGAGTAATCGGGGATTTTGAAAATCCTTATATTACTTATCAGCCTGAATTCGAAGCAAAACAAATCGAAGTATTCGGGGAAATTGCAAAAAAAGGCATTATCTATAAAGGGTTAAAACCTGTTTACTGGTGCCCTGACTGTCAGACTGCACTTGCAGAAGCGGAAATTGAATATCAGGAAGATAAAACATATTCTATTTATGTTAAATTCAGAGTAAGCGATGACAATAACGGTATATTAAAAGGTATTGATTTATCGGATACTTTCTTTGTAATATGGACAACTACTACCTGGACACTTCCCGGTAACGTTGCTATCTGCTTAAATAAAGACTTTGACTATGCAGTTTGTAAAACTGAAAAAGGAAACTTAATAGTTGCAAAAGATATGGCAGAAACCGTATTTTCTACAGTAGGTATTGAAAATTACGAAATTATTGCAACCTTTAAAGGAAGCGAATTAGAGGGAATCTGGTGCGAACATCCGTTCTTAGAGCGAAAATCGCTTATTATAAACGGCGACCATGTAACAATGGAAGCTGGTACAGGTTGCGTTCATACTGCACCTGGCTTTGGTATGGATGACTTTTTGGTGTGCCAGAACTATAAAGAACTTCCTATTATAGTATCTGCTGACGATAAAGGTGCTATGACTTCCGATGCAGGAGAATTTGCAGGTTTATCATATCAGGATGCAAACAAGGCTATTGCCATTAAACTTGACGAAACAGGTTATCTATTAAAAAGCGTTAAAATAAGCCACCAGTATCCTCATTGCTGGAGATGTAAAAATCCTATCATATTCAGAGCAACTGAACAATGGTTTGCTTCAATTGATGCGTTTAAAGATAAAGCAATAGAAGCGATAAGAAATGTAAAATGGGTTCCGGCATGGGGCGAAGAAAGAATTGCAGGAATGGTTAAAGACAGAGCCGACTGGTGTATCTCCCGTCAGAGAACATGGGGTGTTCCTATTCCTATTTTCTACTGTGAAGAATGTAACAAACCTATTATAAATGAAAAAACAATTGACGCTATAGTGGAACTGTTTAAGGCTGAAGGCTCAAATGCGTGGTATTCACTTGACCAGGATGCATTCTTAAAAGATTTAGGCGTTAAATGCGAATGCGGATGCGATAAATTTAAGAAAGAAACTGATATAATGGACGTTTGGTTCGATTCAGGTTCTTCTCACGCATCTGTTATTGAACAAAGAGAAGGTTTAGATGTATCTGATATGTATTTAGAGGGTAATGACCAGTACAGAGGCTGGTTCCAGTCTTCTCTTCTTACTGCGGTTGCAACAAAAGGAATTGCACCTTATAAAACTGTATTAACTCATGGTATGGTTGTTGACGGCGAAGGCAAAAAAATGTCTAAGTCACTTGGTAACGGTATCGACCCTATCAAAGATATCTGTGAAAAAATGGGTGCCGATATTTTAAGACTTTGGGTAACATCTTCTGACTATAAAGCAGATATAAGAATATCGCAGGATATCTTAAAGCAGATTTCTGAAATTTACAGAAAAATAAGAAATACTGCAAGATATATCTTAGGTAACATTCACGATTTCAATCCTGAATGCGATATGGTTAACTTTAACGATATGTTGGAAATTGATAAATATGCTCTTGTTAAGTTAAACAGTATTACCGAAAAAGCACTTAAAGCGTATGAAGATTATGAATATCATATTCTTTACCACACTATTCATAATTTCTGTGTTGTAGATATGTCAAACTTCTATCTTGATATAATTAAAGACAGATTATATACAGAAAAGAAAGACTCGTTTGCAAGAAGAAGCGCTCAGTCTGCTATGTATATAGTATTAGACTCTCTTGTTAAACTTCTTGCTCCGGTTTTAGCATTTACAACAGAAGAAATCTGGGCATCAATGCCTCATACTAAAGAAGACGATACTTACAGCGTAATCTTTAATGATATGCCTGAATTCAAGGAAGAATTAAATGACAAAGCGCTACTTGAAAAATGGGAAAGAATTTCTAAAATTAAAGATGCTGTTGCAAAAGGTTTAGAACTTGCAAGAGGCGAAAAAATTATCGGTCACTCTCTTGGCGCAAGCGTAACATTATATGCAGACGGAGAACTTTATGAATTCTTAAAATCAATTGAAAGCGATTTGGAAACAATTCTTATCGTTTCAAATGTGGAATTAAAGGGACTTGATGAAGCATCAGACGCTATAAGTTCGGATGACATCGAAGCCTTAAAAATAAAAGTATCTTCTGCTGAAGGCGAAAAATGCGAAAGATGCTGGATGATTAAAACATCAGTTGGTAAAAATGATGCACATCCTCCACTTTGCGCAAGATGTGCCGAAGCGCTAAAATAGTTAATATTTTACAAACTTAAATTCATATAGTAGGGGTCGATGCCCTACATCGACCCGTATTTATTGGTTGTTTGCGGGTGGATGTGGGCATCCACCCCTACTACATTATGAGGGAAAATTATGTTGTATTTTATAATTATACCTTTGATTTTAGCACTTGATATTTTTACAAAATATCTTTCATCCTTTTATTTTAAAGTTTCTGAAATCGAGGTTATTAAAAACATTTTATATTTTACCTATGTTGAAAACCGAGGCGCTGCTTTTGGTATAATGCAAAACAAACAGTGGTTTTTTATTCTGGTAACTTTAATTTTAATTTTTGTAATGGTAATATATATTTTAAAATTAAAACCGCAAAGCAAACTTTTAAAATTATCATTATCCTTTATCATAGGCGGGGGGATAGGCAATCTTATTGACCGTATGTTAAAAGGATATGTTGTTGACTTTATTGATGTTAGAATTATAAACTACCCTGTTTTTAATATTGCAGATTGCTTTGTTGTAGTCGGTGCAATTTTACTATGCATATATATATTATTTTCAAAGGACAAGGAGTAAACAATTTGGATAAAATAATCATTAAGGTAGAAGATAATGAAAATTTAAGAATTGATAAATTCCTTTGCGAACTTTATAGCGAATATACAAGAAATAATATTCAGTATTTCATTGATAAAGGTGCTGTGACTGTTAACGGTAAGTCGGTAAAGTCAAATTATAAAGTGCGTTTAAATGATGAGATTGTATTTGAAATTCCCGATCCTATAGACCTTGATATTAAAGCAGAGGATATTCCTCTTGATATTGTATATGAAGATGATGATATTCTTGTAATAAATAAGCCCAAAGGAATGGTTGTTCATCCTGCTTGTGGAAATTATGAGGGGACACTTGTAAACGCACTTTTGGGATATTGTAAAGATTCGTTATCCGAAATTAACGGAGTAATACGCCCCGGGATTGTTCACAGGATAGATAAGGATACAAGTGGACTTTTGCTTGTAGCAAAAAATAACCGTGCCCATCTTTCACTGGCAGAACAAATAAAAGAACATTCTGCAAAAAGAGAATATCTTGCTTTGGTAATAGGAGAAGTAAAAGAGGACGGAACTGTCAATTTACCTATCGGAAGATGTGAAAAAGACCGTAAAAAAATGGCAGTTACCTATAAAAATTCTAAAGAAGCAGTAACCCATTATTTTGTAAAAGAAAGATATGAGGGGTTTACACTTTTAGAATGTAAACTTGAAACGGGAAGAACTCATCAGATAAGAGTGCATCTTTCTCATATAGGAAAACCTATACTTGGCGACAATGTTTATGGTCCCAAAAAGCAGAAGTTTACTATAGACGGGCAGATGCTTCACGCATATAGAATTGAGTTTGCTCATCCGACTACTGGAAAGGCGATGTCCTTTACAGTTCCTTTGCCAAAATATTTTTTGGAAATTTTAGAGAAATTATCGAAAAAAGTATAGACAAGAGAGATTAAAAGTAGTATAATTATAAATGAAATTTGGATGACCTTTAAATTAGTCCCGAGAGGCTGATAAGGCGATATTATTTTAGGCTATAATTCTATTCATTTAAGATTTTGTAATACCGTTTATCAGCAGGATAAACGGTATTTTTTGAAAAAGGGAATATAAAAAGAGGTGTTAAAAATGGAAAAACTTATTCTGGATGCAGACGGCATAAAAAGAGCAGCAACAAGAATTTCTTACGAAATAATTGAAAAGAATAAAGGCGCAGAGGATATATGCCTTATAGGAATTCAAAGGCGCGGAGTATCTTTGGCAAAAATGATAAAGGACAACATAAGTAAGAACGAGGGAGTAGATGTTGAACTTGGAATTTTAGATATTACTTTTTACCGTGATGACTTGAGTGTTCTTGATGAGCATCCTGTTCTTAACGGAACTGATATTCCATTTTCTATTTATGATAAAAAGATAATTCTTATAGACGATGTTTTATACACAGGCAGGACATGCCGTGCCGCGATAGATGCAGTAATGGATTTAGGCAGACCGAAAACAATTCAACTTGCCGTTCTTATTGACAGGGGGCACAGGGAACTTCCTATTCATGCAGACTATGTGGGCAAAAATCTTCCAACCTCAAAAAAAGAGGTAGTCCATGTTAAAACGAAAGAGTACGACGGGGAAGATAAAGTTATTTTAGAGCAAAAATAATTTAAATAAAAAAGAAATGAGGGGTTTTTATGTCACAAAATTTAAACGGCGGCATCTATGATGTCAGAGAATTGGGCCTTGGCAAAACAATTATTTTAGGTTTCCAACACATGTTTGCAATGTTCGGAGCAACAGTTTTAGTACCACTTCTTACAGGTCTTGATGTTGCAACAACACTGCTTATGGCAGGTCTTGGAACATTATTATTCCACTTTATTTCAAAAGGCGAAGTTCCTGCTTTCTTAGGTTCTTCATTTGCTTTCCTTGGCGGATACGGAGCAGTTGCACCTCTTGCAGGGGTAGACGGGATGACAAATGCCCAGCTTCTTCCTTACGCATCAATTGGTGTTGCTTGTGCAGGTCTTGTTTACCTTGTACTTGCAGGTCTTATTAAATTAGTTGGTATCAACAAAGTTATGAAATTTTTCCCTCCTGTTGTAACAGGACCTATCATTATTTCAATCGGTCTTGGATTGGCTGGAAGCGCAGTTTCCAACTGTTCGCAGAACTGGTTAATCGCTGTTATAGCACTTGCAATTATCGTAATATTTAACATCTGGGGTAAAGGTATGGCTAAAATCATTCCTATATTACTTGGTGTTATAGGTTCTTGCTTAATCGCAGCAATTCTTGCTTTGTTATTTGGAGAAACAATAGATGTTAACGGTGCATCTTATATTGCACTTTGTGGAAATCCAAGTTTAATCCTATTTGATTTAGGAGCGCTTAATAATTTCTTAAACGCATCATGGATTGGTTTCCCTATTAAATGGAACGGTACAATTTTTGGCGGAGTTGACTGGACAAATACTTCACTTATATTAAGTTCAGTTATTGCTATAATTCCAATTTCACTTGCAACAATGATGGAACATATCGGTGATATTTCAGCAATATCTTCAACAGTTGGTAAAAACTTTATTGCAAAACCGGGTCTTCACAGAACATTGATGGGTGACGGTCTTGCTACATCATTATCAGCAATATTCGGCGGTCCTGCAAATACAACTTACGGAGAAAACACAGGTGTTTTAGCGCTATCAAAAGTTTATGACCCTAAAGTAATAAGAATAGCAGCTTTATTTGCAGTATTACTTTCATTCTCTCCTAAATTTGCGGCACTTGTATCACTTATTCCAACATCTGTAATCGGCGGTATTTCATTTATCCTTTATGGTATGATTTCTGCAGTTGGTGTTAGAAATATTGTTGAAAATAAAGTTGACTTTACAAAGAGCAGAAACTTAATTATTGCCGCAATTATCTTAGTATCAGCATTAGGTCTTGGCTCTGCTGCTACATTCACAATCGGCTCAGTTACAATTTCACTTTCTGCACTTGCAGTTGCATCAATTTTAGGTATAGTACTTAATATGGTACTTCCTGGAAATGATTATGTATTTGATAAAGAACAGTAAAAATTTAAAGAAACTGTAAAAAAACTCCAGACCGCAAAAAGTAGAGAACGAACAATGTGTAGTTCTGATAAAAATAATACTTGACTTATAATATAAACTATTATGTTATAACAAGGTAAAGATTTCTTCAAAATCTTTGAATTTAATGAACTTTTTGCTATGAACAAATTTAGCCACTCGACGTATCTATATACGCCTTCGGGTGACCCAAAATCAGAGATTTTGGCTAAATTTGTCCATTCTGAAGATTTTTTCCTAGTTCCTTGATATAAAACAGGGACTGTAAAAAAGTTCTGGCTTTTTTACAGTCCCATTTAAAAGCGAAAGGGGTAAATAAAAATGAAGTTTCCAAAGGATTTGCTTGGAATAAAAGATTTAGACGCAGACCAGATATCAGAGATATTAAAAACTGCCGAGATTATGAAGGAGATTATTGTTAAAAACAGTAAGAAAACTCCGCATCTTCAAGGTAAAACAGTAATTACTCTGTTTTATGAAAACAGTACAAGAACAAGACTGTCCTTTGAACTTGCATCAAAATATTTAAGTGCCAACGCAGCAAATGTTGCTGTTGCGTCATCGTCTGTTGCAAAGGGTGAATCGTTAATCGATACCGCCCGTACCATAAATATGATGGGAACAGATGCCCTTGTTATAAGACACGAGTGCGCAGGTGCGCCTCATCTGGTTGCAAAAAATGTAAGTGCATCAGTAATAAATGCAGGAGACGGAATGAATGAGCATCCGACTCAGGCGTTGCTTGATGCTTATACAATGATTGAACAAAAAGGTAAAATAGAAGGTTTGAAAGTTGCAATCTGCGGAGATGTTTTACATAGCAGAGTTGCAAGAAGTAATATATACTTACTTAATAAATTAGGAGCAGAGGTTACTTTGTGTGCGCCGACAACCTTAATGCCTCCCGAAATAGAAAAACTCAACGTTAAAACATACACAGATGTTGAAAAAGCGATAAAAGGCGCAGATGTTGTTATGGGACTTCGAATTCAGTTAGAAAGGCAGAAGAAAGGATTGTTCCCGTCAATTGACGAATATTCCCACATTTTCGGTATAAACGAAGAAAGATTAAAACTTGCAAAAGAAGATGCAATAATTCTTCATCCGGGACCTGTTAACAGAGGTGTTGAAATTACATCAGGAATTTATTCGCACCCTCGTTCATTTATTGATGAACAAGTAACAAACGGTGTTGCTATAAGAATGGCTGTATTATATTTGCTTAGTCGTCAGAGAAATATATAAAAGGGCAGGGTGAAGATAAATGAAGACAATAATTAAAAATATAAACTTAATAAACTATAACTCAGAAAATATATGTGATATAATTATAGATAATAAAAAAATTGAAAAGATAGGCAATGATTTAGAAACTAAAGGATGCGATAAAGTAATTGACGGAAGCGGTAAAATCGCTTTCCCGGGCCTTTTTGATATCCATTGCCATTTAAGAGACCCTGGTTTTGAGTATAAAGAAGATATAGAATCAGGCTCTAAAAGTGCGGCAAAAGGCGGATTTACAGGTGTTCTTGCAATGCCTAATACCAAGCCTGTTGCTGACAATAAAACCGTAATAGATTACATTTATAAAAAAATTAAGGAAAAAGCATGTATAAAAGTGTATCAGTCAGGAGCAATCTCCAAAGGTTTAAAAGGGGAAGAACTTGCTGAAATGGGAGAAATGCAAAAATCAGGAATATTAGCAGTAACCGATGACGGAAGACCTGTAACTGATTCTTCTTTAATGAAAAAAGCACTTACATATGCGAATATGTTAAATCTTCCTGTAATATCACATGCAGAAGATTTAAGTCTGGTTGACGGCGGTGCTATGAACGAAGGCTTTACTGCAACATATCTTGGTTTAAGAGGAATTAATAAAGCCGCAGAAGAAACAATGACCGCGCGTGATATTTTAATTGCTAAAAATACTGATACCCCTGTGCATATAACTCATGTAAGCACAAAGGGTGCGGTTGAAATAATAAGAAACTTTAAAAAGCAGGGAGTAAAAGTTACCTGCGATACCTGCCCTCATTATTTCTCACTAACAGATAAGATGTGCGACGGGTTTAATACTAATGCAAAAATGAACCCTCCTTTAAGAGATGACGAGGATGTTCTTGCAATAATCGAAGGATTAAAAGACGGAACAATAGATATGATAGGAACTGACCACGCTCCGCATCATATAGACGAAAAGAACTGTGAATTTGATAAAGCGTTAAACGGTATTATCGGTTTTGAAACTGCTTTTAATGTAGCGTATAAATATCTTCACAAAGGGGCGGATATGTCACTTTGCGATATTATAAAACTTATGAGTTATAATCCTAACAAGTTTTTAAAACTTGACGGCGGAGAAATCAAAGAAGGCGTTAAGGCGGACCTTGTAATTGCTTCAATTGATACTGAATATGAGTACAAAGAGGAAGACATTATATCAAGAAGCAAAAACACACCGTATGTAGGCTTTAAATTCTTAAGTAAAATAGAAAATGTATTTGTTGATGGTAAAGATGTATTGGAGGAAATATAAATGGATTTACTTATTAAGAAAATAATAGAAAAGAAAAACCCTACTGTTGCAGGGTTAGACCCTAAAATCGAATATGTGCCTCAGTTTATAGTTGATAAATGCTATAAAGAGTACGGTGCGAACTTAAAAGGTGCTTCTCAGGCAATTTTAGAATTCAACAAAGGTTTAATTGATGCTTTATGCGAAGTGGTTCCTGCTATAAAACCTCAGAGTGCGTATTATGAAATGTACGGTCACTATGGAGAAGAAGTTCTTTTTGAAACAGTAAATTACGCTAAAGAAAAAGGCTTATATGTTATTTTAGACGGAAAAAGAAACGATATAGGTGCAACAAGTGAAGCGTATGCAAATGCATATCTTGGTAAAACCAAAATAAATGAAGAAATCTGTGACCGAGCATTCTTGGCAGATTCTTTAACTGTTAACGGTTATCTTGGAACAGACGGTATTGCACCTTTTGTTAATACATTTGATAGCGGAAAAACTATATTTGTGCTTGTTAAAACGTCAAATAAATCAAGCGGAGAACTTCAGGATTTAGAATTAAAAGACGGAAAGAAAATATACGAAAAAATGGCTGAACTTGTTGATATGTGGGGAAAAGACTCTATAGGCGAGTACGGATATTCAAAAGTAGGGGCAGTTGTGGGAGCAACCTATCCTGAACAATTAAAACAAATAAGAGAATCTAATCCTAACACCTTCTTTTTAGTACCGGGATATGGTGCGCAAGGCGGAGGAGCAGACGATATAAAATATGCTTTTGATAAAGACGGGCTTGGTGCAATCATAAATTCATCAAGAGGTATTATGTGCGCTTACAAAAAAGGCGGATATAAGGAAGAAGAATATGCGAAAGCAGCTCTTATTGAAGCAATAAGAATGAGAAATGAGATTTCATTTATTGACTAAAATCTTATAATAAACGGATTTAAGATTAGATTGTGAGGTATAAAGAATGAAAGCAACACTATTACTTGCCGACGGTAAAGAATTTAAGGGTAAGGTAAAAGGCAAAGTTAAAAATGCAGTGGGAGAAGTTGTGTTCTGTACGTCTATGGTAGGCTATCAGGAACTTGTAACTACACCTTCCTATAAAGGTCAGTTGGTTGTTTTAACTTTCCCTTTGATAGGAAATTACGGAGTAAATAAAGAAGATGTCGCATCACAAGGTGCTTATTTAGACGGTATAATCGCAAGAGATATTTGTGATTTTCCAAATAATTTCAGATGCGAGGGAACATTTAATGATTATCTTTTGGATAACGATATAGTGGCACTTTTCGATATTGATACAAGAGCGCTTACAAGATATTTAAGAGATAACGGAACTATGAACGGAAAAATCATTGTCGGAGAATACGATAGTTTTGACAAGGAAAAAGAACTTGAAGAAATAAACAATTATGAAATTGAAGATTCAGTTGCATCGGTTTCTACAAAAACAGTTAAAGAAATAAATGCTGATAATTCTTCCAAAACTGTAGCCGTTTATGATTTTGGAGTTACTGACAGTATTATAGAAAGTTTAAAAAGAAGAAATCTTAATATAAAAATTGTTCCGTATAACTATACCATAGAACAAATACTTGAACTTGATGTTGATGGTGTGCTTCTTTCTGACGGTCCTGGAAATCCAAGTGATTTAAGTGATGTAATAAAAGAAGTTAAAAAACTTATGGATGAAAAAATCCCGATGTTTGGAATTGAACTTGGCCATCAGATAATGGCTTTGGCGCTTGGCGGCAAAGTTGGCAGATTAAAATACGGTCACAGAGGTTCAAGCCAACCTGTTAAAGATTTGGATACAGGAAGAACTCATATTACAACTCAAAATCACGGATATGTTGTGGAAGAATGTGTTGATAATGAAATGATAGTTTCTCACATAAATATAAATGATGATACAGTTGAAGGAATCATATATAAAAATTATCCTGCGTTTTCAGTGCAGTTCCACCCTGAAAGCAGTGAAGTAAACAAAGATACTTCATATCTTTATGACAATTTTGTAAGTTTAATGGGAGGATGCGAAAATGCCTAGAAAAGAAAATATAAAAAAAGTTTTAGTTATCGGTTCGGGTCCCATTATTATAGGTCAGGCAGCAGAGTTTGACTATGCGGGAACTCAAGCATGTCGTTCTTTGAAAGAAGAAGGATTAGAAGTTGTTTTAATCAATTCAAACCCTGCAACAATTATGACTGATTCCAACATTGCAGACCATGTATATATTGAGCCTTTAAATGTTGAAACAGTTAAAAGAATTATATTAAAAGAAAAGCCAGACAGCGTTCTTCCTGCACTTGGTGGGCAGACAGGTCTTAATCTTGCAATGGAACTTGCAGAAGAAGGCTTTTTTTCCGAACATAATATCAAACTTTTAGGAACAAATGTTGACTCTATTAAAAAAGCGGAAGACAGACAGGCGTTTAAAGATACAATGGAAAGTATAAATCAGCCTTGTATCGCATCAAAAGTTGTAAATACTTTAGAAGATGCGCTTGATTTTGCGCATTCAATCGGTCTTCCTGTTATAGTTCGTCCTGCTTATACACTTGGTGGTACAGGGGGCGGTATTGCTTATACAGAAGAAGAATTAAGAGAAATAACAACAAATGGTTTAAGACTTAGCCGTGTTACTCAGGTTTTAATTGAAAAATGTATTTCAGGCTGGAAAGAAGTAGAATTTGAAGTTTTAAGAGATGCTAAAGATAATGCTATAACTGTATGTAGTATGGAAAATATCGACCCTGTCGGTGTTCATACAGGGGACAGTGTTGTTGTAGCACCTGCCCTTACTTTGGCAAATAAAGAATATCAGATGTTAAGGAGCGCTGCCCTAAATATTATATCTGCTCTAAAAATTGAGGGTGGATGTAATGTTCAGTTTGCTCTTAACCCTGAAAGTTTTGAATATGCGGTAATTGAGGTTAACCCAAGAGTAAGCCGTTCTTCAGCGTTGGCATCAAAAGCAACAGGCTTCCCGATCGCTAAAGTAACATCGAAAATTGCGATAGGATATACTTTGGACGAAATTGTTAATGCAGTTACCAAAAAAACTTATGCTTGTTTTGAGCCTACAGTTGACTACTGTGTTATAAAATTCCCTCGTTTCCCATTTGATAAATTTGTAAATGCCAAAAAAGCACTTGGCACACAAATGAAAGCAACAGGGGAAGTAATGTCAATCTCAAATAATTTGGAAAGCGCACTTTTAAAAGCCGTAAGGTCTTTAGAGATAGGAACAAAACATTTATGGCTTGAAGCGTTTGACGAACTTTCTGATGACGAAATAAGAGCAAAAATATTTACAATGGACTATGAAAGAATTTTTGCAATCTGTGAAGGATTAAGAAGGCATATAGTTACCATTGACGAAATTTCAGAAAAAATCAAAATGGATTTATTCTTCTTAAAGAAATTTAAAAATATTATTGATATGGAAGAAAAAATCAAAGATGATTTATCAGAAGAAACATATATTGAAGCAAAGAAAATGGGCTTTTTAGATGAAATAATCGAAAAAATTTCAGGCAGAAAAGTTGAGTTTTCAAAAGACGCAGTTTATAAAATTGTTGATACTTGTGCAGGTGAATTTGAAGCAGAAACCCCGTACTTCTATTCAACCTATGACGATGAAACCGAAAGTATAAGAACTGATAAGAAAAAAATTCTTGTTCTTGGATCAGGTCCTATAAGAATAGGTCAGGGTATTGAGTTTGACTATTGTTCAGTTCATTGTGTATGGGCATTAAAAGAAGAAGGTTATGAAACAATTATTGCAAATAATAACCCTGAAACAGTTAGTACCGACTTTGATACTGCAGATAAACTGTATTTTGAGCCTTTAACAAAAGAAGATATGAAGCACCTTGTTAATACCGAAAAGCCTGACGGAGCAATTGTTCAGTTCGGCGGTCAGACTGCTATTAAACTTACAAAAGCGTTAACAGAACTTGGTGTTGAAATTTTAGGTACAAAGTTAGAAGATATTGATGCTGCGGAAGACAGAGAAAAGTTTGATGAAATTTTAGAAAAACTAAACATAAAGCGTCCAAAAGGCGATACCGTGTTTACAGAAGATGAAGCAATTAAAGTTGCAAATGAACTTGGATATCCTGTTTTAGTCCGTCCTTCTTATGTTCTTGGCGGTCAGGGTATGGAAATTGCATACTGCGATAATGACATAAAGGAATTTATGAAAATTATCACATCTCAGTCGGAACTTAAAGAGCATCCTATACTTATTGATAAATACTTGCTTGGTAAAGAAGTTGAAGTAGATGCAATTTGTGACGGAGTTGATATTTTAATTCCGGGAATTATGGAACATGTTGAAAGAGCAGGTGTTCACTCGGGGGATAGTATTTCAGTTTACCCTGCAAAATCAATATCTCCTCGTCTTAAAGAAATCATATATAATTATACAAAGGCACTTGCAATGGCGCTTAATGTAAAAGGTTTAGTTAATATCCAGTTTGTTATATATGACGATGAGGTTTATATTATTGAGGTAAATCCTCGTTCTTCAAGAACTGTTCCTTATATAAGTAAGGTTACAACTGTGCCTATGGTTGACCTTGCAACAAAAGTAATTTTAGGAACACCTTTAAAAGATTTAGGCTACGGAACGGGAATATATAAGGAAAGCGAATATTCCTGCGTAAAAGTGCCTGTATTCTCTTTTGAAAAACTTCACGGAGTTGATGCGACACTTGGCCCTGAAATGAAATCTACAGGGGAAGTTTTAGGTATTGCTAAAACATTTGACGAAGCACTTTATAAAGGTGTTGTAGCATCGGGAATAAAAGTTAAAGATAAGGGTAAACTGTTTATATCTGTTAAAGATAATGACAAGCAGGAAATAATTGATATTGCATCTTTATATGATATGTTAGGCTATGATATTTACGCAACAAGCGGAACTGCAAATGTTTTAAATAATCACTTTATAGCTGCAAGTGTTGTAAAGAAGATTGCTGAAGGCGAAAATAATGTTATAGATATTATGGGTAGAAATGGTTTTGACCTTATTATCAATACACCTACAAGGGGTAGAAAAGAAGAAACTGACGGCTTTAAAATTAGAAGACTTGCAGTTGAACACGGCATTCCTTGCTTTACATCTTTAGATACTGCAAAAGCGGTTGGTAAAATTCTTCTTGATAAGAACTTAAAGAAAAACGAAACGTCAATTATTGATATAACAACAATATAGGAGTCGATTATTATGGCTATAAGCGAAGTTATAATTGCCGAAATACTTAGTAAAAAAGAAATTGCAAAGGATATTTTTGAATTTGTGATTGATGCTGATAATAAACTTTCCACTGCAAAAGCAGGTCAGTTTATTCACTTAAAATGTGATAATTCAGTATTTTTAAGAAGACCTATAAGTATCTGCGAAATAAAAAATAATACCTTAAGATTTATTTTCCAAATACGCGGAAAAGGCACGCTGGCATTATCAAAATTTAATGTAGGTGACAAACTGAATATTCTTGGCCCTTTGGGAAATGGTTTTTCAGTAGATAAAGAATATAAAAATCCTGTTGTAATAGGCGGAGGTATCGGGATATACCCACTGCTTGAAACTGCTAAACGATCAGGTGCAAATGCTATTTTAGGATTCAGAAACAAAGATTTTGTTACACTTGAAGATGATTTTAACAAAGTATGTAAAAATGTGTATATAACAACTGATGACGGTAGTTTCGCAAGAAAAGGTCTTGTTACTGATGTTTTAAAGGAAGTTATAAAAGAAAAAGAGGTTGACGCAATATTTGCCTGTGGACCTATGCCAATGCTTAGAGCAATTAAGGAAATAGCCAAAGAAAATAATATATTCCTGGAAGTTTCGTTAGAAGAAAGAATGGGATGTGGAATAGGTGCATGTCTTTGCTGTGCAACACCGGTTAAAGACAGTGAACTTGAAGAAGGATATACCTATGCACATGTGTGTAGTCACGGCCCCGTATTTAATGCAGATGAGGTGATATTATAATGAGTATTTTAAAAACTTCAATTTGCGGATTGGAATTTAAAAACCCTGTAATAACCAGTTCGGGAACTTTTGGTTTCGGAACTGAATATAACAGATATTACGATGTATCAAAATTAGGTGGAATGTGTCTAAAAGGGCTGACCTTAAAGGCTCGTCAGGGCAATCCTCCTAAAAGAATAGCAGAAACACCTATGGGGATTTTAAACAGCGTAGGGCTTCAAAATCCCGGTGTAGAAACCTTTGTTAAAAATATGCTTCCGTTTATAAGGAAGTTTGATACAAACTTAATAGCCAATATTTCAGGAAATACAATAGAAGAATACTGCGAAATGGTTGAAATTCTTTCTGATTCTTCTATTGATATGATAGAAATGAATATATCCTGCCCTAATGTAAAAAAAGGCGGTCTTAATTTCGGTACTCAACCACAAATGGTAGAAGAAATAACAAGTGAGGTAAAAAAACGTTGTAAAAAACCTCTTATTGTAAAACTGACACCGAATGTTACCGATATAGCAGAAATTGCAAAATCGGCTGAAGCAGGTGGTGCAGACGCACTTTCTTTAATAAATACTCTTCTTGGTATGAAAATAGACATTAATACAAGACGCCCTGTTCTTTATAATAATATGGGTGGGCTTTCAGGGCCTTGTGTTAAACCTGTTGCAATAAGAATGGTATGGCAGGTAAGAAATGCTTGTAAATTGCCTATTATCGGTATGGGTGGTATTTCAAACTGGGAAGATGCAGTTGAATTTATGATGGCAGGTGCAGATATAGTGTCTGTTGGAACTGCAAACTTTATTGACCCGTTTGCTCCACTGAATATTGTCTCGGGATTAGAAGATTATGCTAAGAAAAATAATCTTAAAAACATTTCAGAAATTGTCGGATCTGTTATTCCTAACGGGAAGTAGTGCGGTGCATAGCATCGCAGCGATATAAATTCCTTTTGGAATTTGCGATATATCCTTGCGGATGCGATATACCTAAAGGTGCGATATATCCCTTCGGGATGAGAAAAAGGAATTTTTATCATATCGCTTTGCTTGCAAAATATCGCAATTGAACTTTTGTGAGATTATATCGCACGAGCATAAGCGAGTATATCGCTAAAATTATACAGTCTATACAAAAAGGGACTATCTCTTTATGAGATAGCTCTTTTTTAGTTGTAAATAATATCGTAAATTTCGGCAGACGGCAACCAATCGGTATCTGAAAAATATGTTTCAGATGTTTGCAGGGTTTTAACACTTTTGCGCGGAATGTCTAATTTTATTGTCCCGTCTTTGTTAAATTTAGAATGAACAATGTAATGGATAAAATTATCTTTGTCCATAAATTCAGATTTCTTTCCGTTGTCATCTAATTTAAAATAATTTAAAGGTGTTGCAATAAACCACTTTGCAGGATATACAGATAAATAAATTTTTGCGTTTTTATTTATCTTTAACTTGCTTTTAGGTATTATCTCAACTGATAAAGTGCAGGTTGTGGTGTATTGAATGGTAAAATCGTCTATATAATTTTTTTCCTGATATTTGTCATATATTCTCTGATTTAAAATAAAATATTCTGAAAAATTTTCTTTTGTAATGAGTTTGCTACTACATCCTGTCAGTATAATAAGCAAAATAATTACAATTACTATAATAATAAAAAATCTTTTCATATAATTTACTGCTTTCTTTTTTAACAGAATTATAACACCGTATGGTGTTAATGTCAACACCGAATGGTGTTTTTATATATAATAATACATATATTATATTAAGGTGATGAATATATGTTATTATTAAAAATCAG
>JAZOMN010000159.1:0-8900 GCA_045654005.1 Clostridia bacterium | reverse complement strand
GTGTATATCAATTTTTTTCTTTGTTTTTTCTATATGATTATTTATAAGTTTAGTTAAATTCTGACTTCTTAGTTTTATTTTTCTCGAAAAATGCAGTTCGTTATAAAAATTATCAACCATTTCACTCGGACTGTCAAAATATACTCTTTTATATAGTCCGCCGTATTGTTCAAGTTTTATAACAGAAAAAAACTTAGGTGTGTTATCAGAATTATACAATATATTAGGTGTATAATTATTGTTTTTAAATTCAGATAAAGATACTTTTATCTGATTATATAAAGTTGCTTTTTTTATAAGATCGTCTTTTAAAAGTATTTCTTTTGAAGAATTTAAACCTTTATAGGCAATTTCGCGTGAAACTATCGGTGATATCCCTATAAAATTATCAATCATAAAATTATCAGCGTTTATATTGATATCACTGTATAATATATCTCTTATTTCATCTTCGTTGTACTCATTAAAATTCCTTTTATTCTGTTCCGGTGCGCTTTCATATAAAAGTCCGGGTAACAATTGCCTTTTGGATGACACTGTAAAGTCAATATGCTTAACACAGTCGATTATTGTATTATCGCTATTTAGAAGAATAATATTACTGTGCCTGCCCATTATTTCTACAACAAGATATTTTGTTACCGGATCCCCGAGTTCATTATAGGAACTTATACCTATTTTTAAAATCCTGTCAGTGCCGACTTGCGTAAAAGATAAAATCTTTCCTGATGAGATATGTTTTCTTAAAAGCATACAAAATAGAGGTGGTGTATCAGGGTTTAAGAAACTATTTTTAGTTAAATTAATTCTTGGATAATTAGAATCGGCACTTATGAACAGTTTATAGTTTTCTTTATAACCTCTTAGTGATAAAACTATTTCGTCTTTTTCAGGCTGATAAATTTTATCAATTCGTAAGTCTTTTAATTTTGTATTAAATTCATTTATCAGTGCTTTTAAAACCAAACCGTCAAATGCCACTGTTTTTCTCCTTATAAATTAAAATTTTTATTAATAGACGAAACCATTTCTTTATTATCTTTAGAATTAATAATTCTGTTAATTAAATTTTCGGTTACATCAAAAGCATTCTTATCAGACATTGCTTTTCTTAAATTCCACATAGCCTGCATTTCATCTTTTTCTAAAAGTAAATCTTCTCTTCTTGTGCCTGATTTAGTAATATCTATCGCAGGGAAAATTCTCTTTTCTGAAAGTTTTCTATCAAGATGAACTTCCATATTTCCCGTGCCTTTAAATTCTTTGAATATAACATCATCCATTCTGCTTCCTGTTTCTATAAGAGCCGTTGCAAGAATGGTCAAAGAGCCTCCGTTTTCTATATTACGCGCTGCACCAAAGAACTTTTTAGGTTTATAAAGAGCAGCAGGGTCAAGTCCTCCTGACAGAGTTCTTGCAGAAGGAGTTATTGTTAAGTTATAGGCACGCGCAAGTCTTGTTAAACTGTCAAGAAGTATTACAACATCTTTTTTATGTTCTACAAGACGCATTGCTCTTTCCAAAACCATTTCCGATACAACGGTATGGTTTTGCGGCAACTCATCAAAAGTTGAATAAATAACCTCTGCATCAATACTTCTTTTGATATCTGTAACTTCTTCAGGGCGTTCGTCAATAAGAAGAACTATAAGCGTTATTTCAGGATTGTTTTTTGTTATACTGTTGGCAATATCCTTTAAAAGTGTTGTTTTACCAACTTTTGGAGGTGCGACAATCATTCCTCTTTGCCCTTTTCCGATAGGTGCAATAAGGTCAATAAGACGCATTGGATATCCTTTTTGAGATACCTCTAATTTTATTTTTTCGTCAGGGAAAATAGGTGTCAGAGAATGAAAATCCTGCCTTCTAATCGCTGTAACAGGTGAATCATTATTAATTTTATCAATGTATATAAGAGCTGCAAACTTTTCCCCTTCTCTTTGCATTCTGGATTTACCTAAAATCCAATCCCCTGTTTTTAAGTTGAATTTTCTTATAAAAGTAGGAGAAACAAAAACATCATTTGGACCCGATAAATAGTTATCACTTCTTACAAAACCATAGCCGTCTTCCAAGACTTCTAAAATTCCCTCAACATGAGAGGAAAAATCATTTTCATTAGTCTCTGATGTTTTATTTTCCTGCGCTTTTATTATTTCTTCAATCAGTTCATTTTTCTTATATTTTGAAATGTTTTCAACAGATAATTCTTTTGCATATTCTTTTAAGTCGTTAAGTTTTTCATTAAGCAATTCACTCTTTGTTTTCATTTATTATCCCTTTCTATATTATAACATACCTCGTTTATTTAAGAAAAGTGCGACTATAACTGTAGTAGCAAGTGACAAACCAAACGGGAACCAGAAATTTGCCAAAGGTAAATTAACTACATTCATTCCGTAAAACGATGCAATCATTGTAGGAACTGCCATTAAAATTGTAATTGATGTTAAAACTTTCATAACAATATTTAAGTTATTAGATATTACGGAAGCAAAAGCATCCATAGTTCCGCTAAGAATACTGCTGTAAATATTTGACATTTCAATCGCCTGTTTTGTTTCAATTAAAACGTCTTCAATAAATTCCTGATCCTCTTCATACATTTTGATATACGAGCCTCTTTGAAGTCGTTTAATAGTTGATTCGTTCGCTTTTAATGATGTTGAAAAGAACACAAGACTCTTTTCCAAATCAAGCAGTTGAATCAATTCTTTATTTTTCAAAGATTTATGAAGTTCTTTTTCAATATTTGACGATCTTCTGTCTATTTGTTTAAGATAGAAAAGAAATCTTGTTGAAACCTTATACAAAATCTGCATAATAAATCGTGTTTTTAAATTAGTATAAACATTTCTTACTGTTCCTGAGATAAAACTGTTTATAGAAGATGTATCTTTAATACAAACAGTAACGATACATTCAGGAGCAGTTATTATTGCAAGAGGAATTGTACCGAAAATAACCTTTTTATCTTCATTTTCCAATGTCGGAACGTCAATAAGAATAAGTGTCTGATCGTCTTCACTCTCAACACGGGATGTTTCTTCAATATCCAAAGGAGCGCTTAAAAATCCCATATCAATATTATAAGTGTCATTTAGAAAAATCAATTCTTCTTTAGTCGGTTCGACAACATTTATCCAGCATCCGCTTTCAAATTCATTTATTTCTTCTATTTTTAAATCTATTGTTTTGTAATATTTAATCATAGTTAATCACCTCTTACTATTGGATATGTAGGTTTAAATCCTAATATATCAACATTTTCATTATACATTGCTTTGCATACAAAAGATTTTTCCATATCTTTCGAAACAAAATCATATATTTTTGTTGTTGGAAAATATGAAATAATCATAATTATAAGATAGCAAATAAACATACCTTGAATAAAACCAAAAAAACCACCTAAAACCTTATTTATTGGACCTATAATAATTATTTTGTTTATAAATGTTCCTAATTTCCGGACAAAGAAAGCAAATATTGTAAGACATATAAATAAAATAATTATACTTATAACATTTACTGTCAGAACTGCAAGTGCATCTGATGCAGTTGATAAAAGAGTGTCTATAGTATTTTTAGAAGATACAACGATAGATTCTTTTAAAAACGCCGGAAGTTCAGATAAAAATTCTGGAATTGATGTTGAAAGAACACTGTTGTTTTGCAAAGTAGAAGTAAGCCAGTTATGTATTATATCATATAATGGTGTAGTTATTAAAAATTTTGAGACGACAGGATATAAAAACCAGGTTAAAATTCCGACAATGAAAAGTGATAGCAAATCAAATATTGCTTTCACAAGACCGCTTTTAAGACCTTTGATTACAAATAGTAATACAACAAGTATAATTATTATACCTACAATAGATATATTCATATTATCACCTAATTTACAATTCTTATTTCTGAGTTTCCTATTAAAACAAATTTATTTTTTAAGAAAAATGCTTTTTGCAAATCTTTATTATAATCAATTTTTCTAAGTAACATACCTTTTTTGGAAAGTAATAAAACTTCCCTGAGTCCGCATATTATAATGTTTCCGTTATCTGAATCGATATTTAAAATATCTGATTGCGATTCATAAGAACCAATTAAATTTCCTTTGTTATTTACAATCTCGATAACGGTACCGTTTCCGCTTTTACTTCCGAATGAAAGCGCCATTGTACCATTATTCATTTGTTTATAGCAAGTTAGCATTTTATTGTTAAAATTATATGAATTAACAAGTTCTCCGCTTATATTAAAATAATACATTCCTACATCGCTAAGAACAACAATATTATTTTTGTTATAAAAATTAACATTTGTAAAAAAAGTATTTTCAAATGTCATTTCACTATACGGCTCTGCTTTTGAAATATCAAAGAAAATAATTTTAGAATTAAAAATTCCTGTAGATAATTCCGATGTAACTATAACGAGTTTATTAGCTGTCACCGAATATGATGCATCAATTATATTATTAACACCTGAGTGCCATTTAAACTTTTCCTTACCGTCACCAGAATATAAAATCACTTGGTTTTTTGCATTTGAATCTTCAGCAATAATTAAAAACTCTCCGTTATTAAACGGTTTGGCAAAGATAATTTTTGAATTTATATTTAAATTTGCACTTATTTTATTGTTATTAAATACAACTGCTCCGACACCACCTTTATCGTAAGCAATAACATAATCGTCACAAGCTTTTAAATTAAGATTATTAAAATGGGAAACTGAAGCGGAAATAGTAGAAAATTTATTATATTCTACCTGCTCTCCTTTTATATTATAAGCAGTGATGTTATTTCCCGATGTAGTTATAAGAACATTTTTAAATCTTAAAAATTTTGGCGATACATTTTCGTTTAATGAAATTATAGGATTATCGTCGGATATAGGGTTTCCCGCTTTATAATATAAACCTTTAACAAATTG
Source organism: Clostridia bacterium (assembly GCA_045654005.1). Classification (GTDB taxonomy): domain Bacteria; phylum Bacillota; class Clostridia; order UMGS1840; family HGM11507; genus SIG450. The sequence goes on along the minus strand of JAZOMN010000159.1, from coordinate 3,962 downwards.
ATTATTAACAAGAAAATATCCTATAGTAACAATACATATAATTAAAACAATACTGACTATTCTTTTTTTTCTTTTTTTTAGTCTTTTTGCTTTTCTTTCACTAATCATAAATAACCTCTTTTAAAAACAATCCATGTGCCGGAACTGTCATACCGGCAAGTTCTCTGTTTTTATTTAGTATAATTTTTTCAACATCTTCAGGTTGAAATTTGCCGTTTCCGACATTTAAAAGAGTACCAACTATTATTCTTACCATATTGTATAAAAACCCGTTCCCGCACACTTCAATTTCAATAAATTCATCTTTTTTAGTAATGTCTATATTATATATTGTCCGTACGGTATCAATGATAGGGCTCCCCTGCGCCATAAAACATTTAAAATCATGCGTACCTTCGATAAATTTCTTTGCTCTTATCATTTTTTCAACATTTATAGGAATTTTATAATGATAAGCAAAACGATTATAAAAAGGATTTTTAATTTTTGAAGTACTTATTACATATTTATATGTTTTATTCTTCGCAGAAAATCTTGAATGAAAATTTGGGTCTGCTTCAATACAGGTTAAAATTGATATATCATCAGGAGTAACAGTATTTAGTGCAACAGGAAATTTATCACAGGGAATAGAAGAATTTGTTTTAAAATTAAAAGTATATGAAATTGCATGAACTCCTGCATCTGTTCTTCCACAACCTATAATATCAACATCTTCTCCTGTCAGTTTAAATACTCCGTCTTTCAGTGCTTTTTCAATTGTAATATCTTCTTTTTGAATTTGAAAACCATGGTAATTTGTACCATCATAAGACATGGTAAACTTCAAATTTCTCATAATATTACCCTTTCTTTAAAATCCTTTGAATTCAAATGGAGTATATCCTATATAAATAGCAACACCCATAAATGCTATAAATACTAAAGATGCATATAAATCTCTTATTTGCGGTTTGGAATTACGAAGCCTTGTTCGGTTTATTCCTCCGTTATAACATCTTGATTCCATAGCAATGGCAAGTTCATCTGCTCTTCTGAACGCACTAATAAAAAGCGGAACAAGAACAGGAATAACAGCCTTTCCTCTTTTTATTAGTCCTCCTGATTCAAAATCGGAACCTCTTGCCTTTTGTGCTTTTATAATTTTATCAGTTTCTTCAATAAGTGTAGGAATAAATCTTAATGCAATACTCATCATCATCGCAAGTTCATACGCAGGAACACCAATTTTTACAAATGGTTTTAAAAGTTTTTCTATTCCATCTGTAAGCATAATTGGCGATGTGGTATAAGTTAAAAGCGAACTTCCCACTACAAGAAAGATAATTCTTAATGCCATAAACGCTGATGTAAATATACCTTCATAAGTTACATCCCATATAATAAAGGTAAAAGCCTTCTCGCCTCCGGTCATAAATAAATTTAAAATAACCGTAAAAATAATAAAGAATAAAATCGGTTTTATGCCTTTTATTAAAAACTTAAAAGGAATATTAGAACATTTTACAGTAAATATAAGAAATATCAAAACAACTAAAAAACCGACAAAACCTTTAACGAAGAAAACCGAAATCATAAAAAGTAAAGTTAAAATAATTTTGATTTGAGCATCAAGTTTATGAACAAATGATGAAACGGGATAAAACTGCCCTAATGTAATATCAGAAATCATTAAACTTACCCCCTTTTTTAAGAAGGTCTTTTATAACCTCTTTGGCTCTTTCAACAGTATAAACATCATCGGGAATATCATATCCTTGCTTTTTAAGTTCTAAAAAAACTTTGGTTACAGTAGGAATGCCTAATCCTATTTTATTTAAATCTTCAGCTTTTGAAAAAATATAGTTACGAGGTCCATCCATTACAACTCTGCCTTTATTCATAACAATAATTCTTTCAACATTATTTGCAATATCCTCCATACTGTGAGATACCAATATAACTGTCATGTTAGTTTTTTTATGAAGTTCTTTAATGCTTTTTAAGATATTTATTCTCCCCTTGGGATCAAGTCCCGCTGTCGGTTCATCAAGAATCAATATTTCAGGCTTAATTGCAAGAACTCCTGCTATTGCAACTCTTCTTTTTTGACCGCCTGAAAGGTCGAATGGAGATTTCTTTAAAAGTTCTTCTTTAACACCTGCAAGTTTGATCGCATCATAAACTCTTAAGTTTATCTCTTCTTCGCTAAGTCCCATATTTTTCGGGCCGAAAGCAATATCGTCAAAAACAGTTTCCTCAAAAAGTTGTGATTCGGGATACTGGAAAACAAGCCCGACTTTAAATCTTAAATCTTTTAATTTATTTTTTTTATCAAAAATACTTTTTCCATCAACAAGTATTTCGCCCTGCGTACCTTTTAAAAGTCCATTAAGGTGCTGAATTAAAGTTGATTTACCCGAACCGCTGTGACCTATTAATCCTATAAATTCACCTTGATTAATTTTTATGTTTATATCGGATATTGCTTGTTTTGAAAAAGCAGTATCAGGCATATATGTATGGGATAGATTTTTAATATCTAAAACCACTTTTATTCCTCCAGTAATTTCTTAAGTTCAAAAACACATTCATCCACGGTTAAGTTTTCAAACGATACTTTTATACCGTCCTTATACAGTTCGTACAACAGTTCTGTTGTTTGAGGAACGTCTAAACCAATAGATTTAATAAGTGCAACATTTTCAAAAATTTTTTTCGGTAAGTCATCAAGCAGAACCTGACCGTTATCTAAAACAACTACCCTGTCCGCTAAAATTGCCTCTTCCATATAATGAGTTATAAGAACAATTGTAAGACCGTATTCTTTATTTAATTTAAGTAAAGTATCAATAACTTCTTTTCTTCCTGAGGGGTCTAACATAGCAGTTGGTTCATCTAAAACAATACAATCAGGTCGTAATGCTATAACCCCCGCTATTGCAACTCTTTGTTTCTGCCCGCCTGATAATTTGTGAGGAGCGTCTTTTCTTTGGTCATAAAGACCGACAGATTTTAATGCATAATCTACTCTTTCTCTGATTATTTCAGGCTCAATCCCCAAATTTTCAAGTGCGAAAGCAACATCATCTTCCACAATGGTCGCAACAAGTTGATTATCCGGATTTTGAAAAACCATACCGACATTTTTTCTTATATCAAAAATTTTCGACTCGTCTTTAGTGTCAATTCCATTTACATAACATGTCCCGCCTGTAGGTAATAAAATTCCATTAAAATGTTTTGCCAGAGTTGATTTACCCGAACCGTTATGCCCTAAAATACATAGAAATTCGCCTTTTTTCACATTTAAATTAACACCATCTAAAACAAGCAATTCTTCTTCTTTATTATATATATAAGATAAATCGTCAGTTTTTATTATACTACTCAATTTAAATCCTCCGTAATTTCAAGTAAATACCATACACTTGATTATCAATTCAGTGATTCCCATCTTCCTGTTGAACCGCAAGGAAGAATATACGGACTGTTTTCAACAGGTATTCCCAATTCTTTTGCCGTAACCTTTCCCTTGAATTTTTTATTAACAGTCATTGACAAAATGTTATATAAAACCGTAGGAGCAAATCCTGTTGTATATGAATTTACAATAAAGAATAAAGGGTTATCTGATAATACATCTGTAAGTAAATTCACAAGGTCATATATTTTATCTTCAAGTTTCCATATTTCACCGTTCGGACCTCTGCCGTATGATGGCGGGTCCATTATAACAGCATCATATTTATTCCCTCTTCTTATTTCTCTTTGAACAAATTTATTAACATCATCTATAATATATCTAACTGGTCTTTTTTCTAGTCCTGATGAAATAACATTTTCTTTTGCCCAAGCTACCATTCCTTTTGAACTATCAACATGACAAACTGATGCTCCTGCCGATAAACAAGCTACTGTTGCTCCACCGGTATATGCAAATAAATTCAAAACTTTTATTTCTCTTTTTTCTTGTTTTATTT
>JAZOMN010000158.1:0-2725 GCA_045654005.1 Clostridia bacterium | reverse complement strand
TCAAATACAAATCAGGAGGCTTTAAAAAATGAAAAGAAAAAGTTTTTACATTGGGTTAGGGTTACTTGTATTATTCATTATATGGACAGTAGCTCTTCAGTTTGTTGATGTGGGAGCAATCGGGCCACAAGGTTCAATCGTTGGTTTTGCATTACTTAATAAGATGGTCCATAATATTACAGGAGTGCATATGTCACTCTATACCATTACGGATTGGCTTGGGCTTGTTCCGATTTGCTTTATCATGGGTTTTGGCATACTTGGACTTTGCCAGTGGGTTAAGAGAAAAAATCTTTTTAAGGTTGATTATAGCATCCTCACACTTGGAGGATTCTATATCGTTGTGATGGTGGCGTACATCTTCTTTGAAATGTTCGTTGTAAATTACAGACCAATACTTATAAACGGAATTTTAGAAGCATCTTATCCCTCGTCAACGACTATGCTTGTAATGTGTGTTATGCCGCCTGCCATAATGCAGTTTAATTCACGCATCAAAAATAATGGATTTAAGAAATGTGTAAATATTCTAATTGCTGCATTTATTGCTTTTATGGTAATAGGCAGACTTGTTTCGGGTGTGCATTGGTTTTCTGATATTATTGGCGGTGCGCTATTGAGTAACGGTCTTGTGCTAATATATTATTCTATACAATTATCAGGAGAAAAAGAAATGACTAAAAATGACTATTTAATTCGTTTAGAAAGAAAAGAAGATTACCCTGTGGTAGAAAACTTGATCCGTGAATCATTCTGGAATGTATACCGTCCCGGATGTCTTGAACACTATCTCATAACAAAGTTAAGGGAACATCCTGACTTTGTCAAGGAACTTGATTTTGTTATGGAAAAGGATGGTCAAATTATTGGTCAGAATGTGTTTGTAAAAGCACGCATCAAGGCCGATGACGGAAGAAATATTCCAATTCTGACAATGGGACCGATTTGTATAACACCTGAACTCAAAAGACAAGGATATGGCAAAATTCTGCTTGATTATTCTTTGAAAAAAGCAACCGAGCTTGGCTATGGTGCAGTATGCTTTGAAGGTAATATTAACTTCTATGGCAAAAGCGGTTTTACCTTTGCAAGTGAATATGGACTCCGTTATCACGGACTGCCTGAAGGTGCAGATGCATCATTCTTCCTCTGCAAAGAGTTAATACCCGGATATTTAAGCGGTATCACGGGTGAGTATGGACCACCCGAGGTTTACCTTTTCCCTGAGGAAAAAGCAGACGAGTTTGATAAGAAATTCCCCTATAAAGAAAAATTAAAACTTCCGGGACAACTTTTCTAAAAAACGAACGGGCGGCACTTCATTTGAGGTGCCGTCTTTCATTATGTAAATAGTATTCCCTAAAAACATTTTCGCTATTTGCGAAAAAACATCTTGACAATTACAAAAAATTATGTTAATATATAGTTACAGCAATAATTTGAGTATCCAACTCAAATGGTCATCTCCTATAAATTGAAGTGCATTTGTACTTGCGGAACATTTATGTTCTACCTTAAAAGGCGGACATATGGCTTGACCGGCATTATATGTAACGCCCCGTGCGCAGCAGGAGCTTGCGCACGGTTATCAAACTAATTAGGCAGATTGTCCTGTATGCACCAACTTCTTTCGCAGGAGGGGAACTACAAACTATATTATGTTCCCGGAAGGAGAAAACTCTATGAGTAAAAAATTGCTGGATGTGCAGGACGCTCCCCAGTTACCCAAACCTCGAAGAACAAAGAAGTTTCGTCTTACTCCAAAACAAAGAAGAAACCTTTGTAAGTACGGTTTTAAACTTTTAGAAACTCTTCAACTCATTTTGGAGATTGGGAGTAAGATTTGTGAGTTCTTCAAATAGTGGGTAATGCGCAACGGGAAAATCTGTCTAATTTTGAGAACTAAGCGTATGCTTTTATATATAATTTCAGGAAGAGAGGTGTTTAATATGATTGGAGAAGTATTACAAAGAATGAGAAAAATATATGGCTATAAGGCTATAGAAATGAGCGAAAAACTTGGCATATCAAACAGTTATCTTTCCGAAATAGAAAACAACAAAAAGAAACCTTCGTTAGAATTATTGGAAGTCTACTCCAATGTTTTTGAAATTAAGGTTTCCTCGCTTATATTAATGTCTGAGAAATTAGAGGATTCATCTAATAACAATTCAGATGATTTTATAAGAAAAACAATGATTAAGATGATAAACTTTATGTCAAAGGATTTAGATTTTGATGATTAAGAAATATGATATAACACAATGTGCTTTATATAAATGCTCTAATAAAAAACGATTAGAGCGTTTTTTGCTATTAGAACCCGGATATTTGAAATGCGTTGCCGAAGATATTAAATATCATAGTTTTAGTATTCCCAAAAAAGATGGCAGTGAAAGAGAAATAACTGCGCCTGATAAAGAATTGAAGCAAATACAGAAAAGAATTTTGGTCTTATTATCAAAAGTTATAAAACCCGATTGGTTGATTTCAAGTCAAAAAGGAAAAAGCTATATTGATAATGGGAAGGCACATCAAAACTCAAAGTATTGTTTGACGATGGATGTTAAAAGTTTTTATCCGAATTGTTCACGAGAATATGTATATCAGTTTTTTATAAATAAATTAAAAACATCCCCTGATGTAGCTAAAATATTAACTGATATAGTAACATATTATCAGCAGGTGCCAACGGGTTGTCCTACAAGTCAAATAATAGCATATT
>JAZOMN010000157.1:0-3518 GCA_045654005.1 Clostridia bacterium | reverse complement strand
AGTCATATTCAACGCCTCCTTGTAATACATTGTATTACAATATTGTATATTTGTCAATAGCATTTACACAAATGTAAAAAATTATTTTTATTTTTTCTTTCAATATAAAAAAGCAGATGTTTATAGTTTTAATATCTGTTTTATACCCTTTGTATCTTGCATAGAATTAGTATTGACAATATCATATTTATATGTTATTTTGTTAATGAGACCATCAGAGGATGGAAGGAACGGGAATTGGACCCTAGTACGCGCCATCCAGTCTTCGGTCTCTTTTTTATTTGGATTTATATACATAAGACCAAGGGACAATTCTATTATGTTTTTTGTTTACGTTATTATTGACAGTGTTATCAGGTTGTGGTACTCTGTTACTAGAAGGTAGAGAAGTATGCTCGTTCTCGGACGTTGTGCTTAGGGACCCTATTTCGTCATTAAGTACTTGCGTAATACCTAAAGACAGTAGAACCGTCCCCTAGTCTTACCCTCGTCTTACTCTTGTCTTATTTTTAATTATTGACTAATGTATTTAAATTTGGTATAATAATTTATATTTTTAATGGAAGTGGGTGGAAAATATGGAGCGTGTGAGTGGTTCAATTGACAAATTTTTTAGTGAGATATTTATATGGATTTGGTTTATTTTTGTCTTTTATGTTCTTTTTTCAAATATTTTTAGACGCGCAAGAGAAAAACAATTATATAGAGTTATGATTTCGAATCCTAATGATTCAACTGTTATTAATTACATAGAATCATTTAATAAAATAAATGGTTTTGCATCATCAGTTTTCAATTTATTTTTTGGCTCTCAACATACAAGTGATATAATGAGACAATCGCAGGGATATGAGATTATAAAAAATAGTTCTTCTGTTTCTTCAACTGTTAAAGAACAATTGAAAATAGCTTTTGTATCAAATGGAATTCAAATTAAATAATATTTTAATCAACCTTGAAACATAGGTTGATTTTTTTCATTCAATATACAAAAAGCAGATGTTTATATTCTAACATCTGCTTTTAACATCTTATTTTCTATCTTTTTTTGCTTTTCTTAGGGCAAGAATTCTGTTCATTTCGTTATACACAATCATAAAGCCTTCATCAACGCCCATTCCAGGTTTTGCTAAAATCTGATCAGGAACTGTAGCCATAGCACAGTGAACACATACTCTTGCGCTTCGGTCAGTTTCATTACATGTACCGCCCTGATATGCGCCTATACCTTTTTCTTTACAGTATAGAACCGCTTCAATAGTATTATTTATACCGCCAAGGTCAGGAGTTTTAATCTGCACCATGTGACCTGCTTTATTATCTGCAAAAAGTTTAATATCTTCTAAAGTATTACACCATTCGTCTGCAACAAGTTCCACATCAATTTTACGGTCATCTATTTCTTTTGTAAGAGCGGATAGTGCTGTAAGCTGTGCTTCGCGGTCACTGTCACAATCCATTGGCCCTTCAATACGAAGTTTAAAAGGTTTTGCCGCATCAGAAAGTGTTTCAATATAATCTGCCATAGCCTTATAGTTATTATTTCCAAATGCTGCACCGATTGTTCCGTACACATCTATATGCATAACAGGACAGTAGTTTTCATTCATACGGAAATTTAATATTCTGTTACGAAGCCATGTTACATATTCTAACAGTTTTTCTCCGTTTTTACCTAATTTTGTTTCAACATTATTTATAAGCGCGTGAGGTAAAACCTGAGCACCCTTTAAAATCATTTTATCGGAATTATCATAACGATCATCGCCCGACTGTGTGAAAATTGCTAAAGGTTTTTCGGTTATTTCACAATTATATTCCTCAGAAACCACTTCGCACATCATTTTTCCTTTTGCTTTTGCGACAGCGTCTAAAATTGCCTGTGATACACCATAACGGATAGCAGTATGAAGGCGTTTTCCGTCAACAGTAATTGCTTCCATCATTTCGGTAAGTTCTTTAAAACTGTCAGCCTCTTTGCCTACAAGTTCAGGTTTTATATACTTTTCTATAACAGGAATAAATTCATCTGCTAAAAATAACGGGTCACGGCCGCCTGCCCCTGAATACTGAACTGCGGCGCAATCGCCGTATGCCATCTGACCGTCTTCAAGTATAATCATAACCGATATTGATTCCCCTGCCTGACGAACGCCACTAAATCCGTCTGTTACAGGTGTTCCTATATAAAACGCACCATCATGACCTGCGCCTTGCTTTATAGCACGTTGGTCATCAAAGTAAAATCCTGTACGCCCCCCCGAGCATACTACATCTATAATTTTCATAATCTGACTCTCCTTATTTTAATATTTCGGACGCCCAACCAAACGACCTTTTCCAATAGCATAAACATCATCAATTACCATCTGGAATGATGCTTTTCTGTTTTCAAAAACTGCACGCTTTTCGATTTTTTCTTTATGGAAATCTATAAGTTCCTTACTAAAAGGAAGGTTTCCTATATTAAGTATACGAACAGCACCGTCATTATCACGGCAAGGAAGCATTTTACCTGCATTTACACGGCAAGGTGCAAACGGAACATCTAAAACTCCTGCCTCAACGCCTCTGCATACTCCGACTGCAATATCTCCACCGCCGAGTTCAAAGCATTTATCAACGATTGCGCGGGTTTCTTTGCGGATTATTTCCTTTTCATCCTCTAAAACATTTGAATTAAAGGTCTGTTCTGCAAGCATATTGACAACCTGCTTTGTACAACGAAGCCCTTCTGCATTGGCTTCCATAGTTGGAATACCAACCGCTTCATGAGGTGTTTTAACAATAACTTTTGTTGCTTTTGACAAAGCAGCAATAAGACTTCCTGAAGATATTACGCCAAACGCTTTTGCTTCATCAGCAGGGAAACCACCCATCCATTGATGCAAAACTGTTGTAACGCAAACATCAGTATATCCGTACTTTAAAAGATATTCATCTGTCAATTCCTGTAGTGTTCTTATTGCAGCAATATCCTGAACAAGATTACCACACTGACCGTAACCTACTGTTATATTTTTTACTCCCTGTTCTGCCGCAAGAAGTGCTTCTACAATTGCTGCCGCATGGGAAATACAAGGAGGAACTAAAGTACCTGTTAAAGGACCGTATGGTTCACGGTTTATTGATACTCCCATTTCTTCGTATAGACCGGTAAGGCGGTCAACATATTGCCAGTCACGGATTGTTCTTTCCATAGGAACATTCTTACAATAAGGTAGATTATAAGAAATACCTCCACCTTCATAACTTGTAAAGCCACCTGCATATGTAATTTCTGTAAGCAGTCTTGCATCAGGAGTACCGTGACGAACCTGCATTGGTACATTAACACTTTCAATTACCTGACGACATTTTGCCACACCATGATTTACAGCAGGGAAGCCGTTAAGCATTGCTCTTTGTAAACGGATAGATTCATTTATACCATTTTCTGCTTCTTCGTAACGATTCTGCCTTGTGTAACTATCTATAGTGGATGGAAGCAAATCTGCCTCCCCTTCTTTTTCTAAAAA
>JAZOMN010000156.1:0-9209 GCA_045654005.1 Clostridia bacterium | reverse complement strand
GGTATATCAAAATCGACAACGACAAAAAAGCCGAATTTTAAAGGTTTTGGCGGGTTCGAATGCTAAGGCATCTGCTTTATTAGAATTATATCATCGCCGATTTTTTTAATTTTTGCCCATTCAATAATGTGGTCTTCATTTTTCCCGAAAAAATTAAATGTTTTTGTAGATGAGGGAATTCTTATTGCTTTAATTTCTCCCGTTGGTAAATCTATATCAATATTATTTACATATCCGAGTCTCGTACCGTCATCAGCATTTATAACTTCTTTTTTTTGCAAATCTAAAAAAGTATTCATATAATCACCCTGTTATATTATATAAATGGGGCAGATTATTTATGATAGGATTCGCCCTTTTGAATTTTAAAAGCACGGTAAATTTGTTCGGTAAGCATAAGCCTTGCTAAATTGTGCGGAAATGTCATATCCGACATTGAAAGTTTAAAATCGCTTTCATTTTTTATTTTATCGCAAATACCAAACGAACTGCCGATAACAAAGTTAATTTCTGAATACCTTTGCGAAATCTTTGAAATCGCATCAGCCAAGGCTTCCGAGGTCATTTGCTTACCCTCTATACACAATGTAAAGGTGTATGACTTGTCAGATATCCTTTTCTTAATTTCAACAGCTTCTTTTTCTAAACATATATCAATTTCACTTTGAGACGGCTTTTCTGAAATGGGCAGGTCAGGAAGTTCTACAACTTCAAGTTTTGCATATTTTGAAAGCCTTTTTTCAAACTCTGAAATTGTATTCTTAAGGTCTTTGTTTTTAATTTTTCCTAAAGTTATAATTTTAATTTTAAGCATAATTTTTTCCTTTTAAAGTTTTGTGCTTTAATTATATAATGAGGTGACAGGAAAGATGTAACTATCTTTCGACATCTACAAATTGATTGTCATTGTTAATCACAATTGTTTTGTCTAATTCCGCCTGTAATACTTTGTTATCGTTATAAATCTCAAATTTATCTATTTCAAATTCCCCATCCATTACAATCAAATATCCGTTTTTAAAATCAACTTTTTCAAAAATACTTACACCATTTTCGGCTTCAACATATACCTCTTTTATATCAACTTTAACTTTAGTATCAGTTTCAGGCACCCATTTTGTATCATTAAAGCTACCAAATAAAATGGTTTTGCCATTATAGCATAATTTATTATAGCTAAAACATGGACTCAGTGGTTTAGCGCCTGCTGTTGTATGGGTGATTTCATAGTTAGCATCTAACAAAAACAATTCATCAAAATTATGACCATCTCGACTATATTTCTCTGCCATAACAAGATATCCACCATCAAATTCCTTGATTTGCCCTATTATCAAAGTTCCGTCATTGTGTGGTCTGTTTTTTGTATAGTATTTTCCTATACTTTCTTCGATGTGTTCTACATACGAAATCTTATTATTTCCACAACCAGATAAAAGAAAAATAAATCCCAATAAAACAACAAGAATTTTCTTCATACTATCTCCTCTTTTTTCAGTCTTCTTTATTGTTCTTTGCAGTTGTAATTGATGCTATTAGTTTTCTGCGAATTGTTCCACACTTGTTGCTTAAATTATCGAATGATGTCTTGTTTATTGCATTTACTTTAAACAAAATTTCTAACCAATATTCTGTTTCAAAACACTCTTTAAGTGCAATCTCAAGTTTATGTATAAAATCAGCCCTACTTTGAGCATATTTTGCTTCATGTGAATTTGCGCCGATTGACGAGCAAGACCGCAAAAGTTGATTTGTGAAAACTGATCTCCCCTTTATGTTATCACATATTGCCGTTGTTTCAACGGTTAATTCAACTGCTAATTCCTTAATAGTTTTATCGTTCATTAAAACCTCTTTCCTGCGATATACTCTCTTCGTTCGTGCGATATATTTTCACTCTGTTCAAATACGATATAACCTCATTCTATTCGGTTGCGATATGATATAAATTCCTTAATCTCGTCCCGAAGGGACATATCGCACCTTAGGTATATCGCATCCGTAAGGATATATCGCAAATTCCTCAATGAATTTATATCGCTGATTTCAACTATGTTGAAATCATTATAACATAAGAAACAAAAAAAATCAAATTAAGTTCTAAAATTGGACAAAGTTAAATATAACTTAATTAGGTGATTAAGATGGAAAAAAGAATGGAAAGTGTTTTTGATATTTTGCCGGAGAGTATGAATAAGGCACTAAAACCGTTTTATGAAAGTTTAATTGAAGAAATAAGAATAAAGATAAATTGCCCTGTTTTTATATATATAAAAAATAAGGAACATACTCTTTATTATAATAATGAGATTTATATTGTGAGTAAAGAAGATATTGATTACATATTAAAAAAAGCAACAAAAAATTCTTTATATGCCTATATGGAAGAAATAAAAAACGGATTTATAACCATTGACAACGGCCATAGGATAGGTATAGCAGGAAGAGCAGTTTATGAAAATAACAAACTTATAAACATTAAAGATATAAGCGGTTTAAATATAAGGTGTGCAAATGAATTAAAAGGTGTATATGAAAAGGTATATAATAAACTTTTTTTAAATAAGGATATAGAAAATACACTTATAATATCACCTCCCAAATGCGGGAAAACAACTCTTTTAAGAGATTTGACAAGGTTTCTTTCCAAAAATAAAAATATCAGACTTGCTTTAATTGACGAAAGAGACGAAATTGCATCTTCCTATATGGGTAAAGATTATAACGATGTAGGCAAGAGAACTTTTGTGCTTTCGGGGTATTCAAAAGAGGAGGGGTTTTCCCACGCTGTAAGAAGCCTTTCTCCAGATATTATTATTTGTGATGAAATAGGCGGAAAGGAAGATTTTAATATAATTTCTTATGCTCTTAAAAGAGGTGTAAAAATAATTGCTACCCTTCATGGAGACGGAATTTTAAAAATAAAAAATGAAAAAGAATTTAACTTATTTAAAAATATAGTTGTTCTTAATAAGAATTTTGAGTATAGGATATATAAATTTACGGAAGGTGAGTATGTTGAGTTTTAAGATAACAGGAGTAATTTTTATTTTCTTATGCGGACTTTATTTTTCACTTGATGTTAAAAAAAGATACGATAAAAGACTACAGATGCTAGAACTTTTTTTAAAAGATTTTAATTTTTTTCTAAACGAAATATCATTTTTAAAAACTCCTGTTAACGAAATAATTTCTAAATTAAATAAAGACAAGAATAAAGGATTTTACTCATTTTTATTAAATTATTATAAAACTTTATGTGAAGAAGAATTAACAAAAATGCTTTTAAGTGAAGAATACTGCCTTTGTAAAAAAGATGCTCAGATAATATCAGATTTTTATAAGTGCCTGGGAACAAGCGATTATGAAAATCAGATAAACAGTCTTAAAATACAAACGGAACTTTTAAAAGAAAGAATTAAAGAAGGCAAAAAAGATAAAGAGAGAAATCAGAAATCAAGAACTGCTCTAACAATGTGCAGTTTCATTGTTATTATAATATTTTTGGTTTAGCCGTAGGAGTATCGAACTCAATACGGTTTGAAAATGGAAATTTCGCTTCATACTGCAGAAATTCCTGCGAATATACGAAAGTATTATCCTTGAAATTTCTTTATCTGAAACAAAATTTCTCATTTTGAAACTCTTCGACCTTAAACGCTGGGAAATTTCTAAGATTTTCGATGCGAAGGACGAAGTTAGGCTTGGCGCCTTGCGAGGACGCCAAATTGAAAAGATTAAAATTTAACAAGTTTAAGGCGTATGGAGTTCGACACTCCTACGGCTAGCCGTTGGAAAGTTATCCGAACCCGCCTCTAACCCTTAAAAATTGGCTTTTTCGTTGCTCAAGATTCCGATATACCTCGTATTATCGAAATCTTTCGCCTAGAAAAATCACAATTTTAAAGCGTTAGAGGTTCGAAGAATTTTCAAATTAGAAAATTTTTCGATAGAATGAGGAAAAAGGTGCAGGGAATATGAGATATTTCCAAGGCTTTTAACGATATTATATCAAAAATTTACAATTTAAAAACGAGTTCGGATAACTTTCCGACGGCTAAGGAGATTAAAATGGATGTAGATTTAATTTTTAAAATTGCCGCAATAGGAATAATAGTTGCAGTCTTAAATCAACTTCTTGTAAGGTCGGGTAGAGAGGACCAGGCAATGCTTACCACACTTGCAGGACTTGTTGTGGTTTTATATATGATGGTAGATGTAATAGCAAATCTTTTTGATACAATAAAAAATGTCTTTTCGTTATGAGCATACTTATTAAGATAATTATTATCGGTATAATAACAGTTCTTTTAAGCGCACTTTTAAAGAAATACCATCCTGAATATTCGATTATTCTTGTTATTGTTTCATCAATAATTATTTTAGCCTTTTTGGCAGATTCTTTTAACATTGTGTTTGATAAGATGAATGCTATTCTTACTGATGCAAAAATCAATCCCAGTTACATAGAGACGATTGTGAAAATAATAGGAATAGCCTATTTAAGCGAATATATGGCGGCACTTTTTTATGATGCAAATGAAAGTGCAATGGCAAAAAAAGTTGAACTTGCAGGGAAAATCATAATCTTTTTAATAACTCTGCCTGTAATAAGTTCTCTTTCAGAGATGATAATTTCTATCCTTTAGGTGATGAAGAAAATGCATAAGAAAACATTTTTTATAGTATTCATTGTTTTTATTTTTTTAAATATATCAGTTTGCGCCTCTGATTCTTTAAATGAAATAATAGACAAAGAATTAGGTTTTATCAAGATAGAAGATTTTGATATAAAGGCATTTAAAAACGATATAATTGATAAGGGCGAACTTCCTGATTTGAAAGGAATTTTAAAAAAGATTTCAGAAATTTTATTAAAAGAGACAGGGGACAATATAAAAATACTTTTGGTTCTTATTGTTCCGATTTTACTTATGGGGGTATTATCTAATCTTTCATTGTCTTCTGATGGTATAATAAATATGGCAGAAACAATGTGCTATTTTGCTGTGTCAGGGATAATTATATATGTGTTTTCAGATATAACAACCCTTTTTAAACAAACAGTTTTAAATATTGATGTAATGTCAAACAGTATGATACCGGTTTTGTATTCACTTATGCTTACAATGGGAAAAGTAACATCTTATACGGTAATGCATCCTACTGTGATATTTCTGACCCGTGTACTTACTATTATAATAAACAAAGGGCTTTTTCCTCTTATAATGCTGTCCTTTGCACTTAATATTACTGATAATATAACAGAAAGAGAAAAATTTAAAAGCATTTCAACCCTCATTTTAAAACTGACTAAGTGGTCACTTATATTTATAATATCAGTTTTTACAGCAGTTCTGTCCGCACAGAATATTCTTTCCCATTCTTTTGACAGTGTTGCCTTAAAAGGAACAAAATTTGTGGTCGCAAATTTCATTCCTGTTGTCGGGGGAGCAATATCAGAGGGCGCAGAAACTATTGGAAGTTCACTTATCTTAATAAAAAACGCCACAGGTATTGCAGGGATTGCAGGAGTTATTGTTACTGCATTTGTGCCTGTTTTAAGAATATATATCGTTAGTTTGCTATTTAATATACTGTCGGTTGTAAGCCGTACCGTATCCAATGAAAAAATAGCAAAAGTTCTTGACAGTACGGCAGGTACGATAAGTATGCTCGGAGCATCGGTAATCAGTGTGGCTTTTTTATTTGTCGTTTCGTGTGCGATCATGCTTGGAGGATAAAATGTTTAAAATGATTGTAGCAATAAGTCTTATATCAGTTATTGCAGAGATGTTTTTATCAAATAGCAACTTCAAAAAGTACATAGGAGCTATTATCGGGATATTTGTTCTTCTTATAATAATAGAAAATGTATTTTTAATGGACCCTGTAAATATTGATACATCTGTTCTTGATAAAGCAGAAATAATAGCAGATTTAACCGTAACGGAAGCAGAAAAGGAACTGATTGACATTTACGAAAAAAATATAAAAGAGGAACTTTTAAAAAATAATATCAAAGTTTCAGATGTCTATGTAAGATGCGATACTAATCTTACAATAACGAAAATAAAAATAGAACTTAACGACTTAAATGAAAAAAATGCAGTTTTAAAAATTCTTACTGAAAATTTTGGACTTAATACAGATATTATTGAGTTTTAAGAGGAGAAAATAATGGACTTTTCTAACATAAAAGAAAATATATTAAAATATACTAAAAGTAAAAAGAATTTAGCAGTTATAATTTTACTTGTAGCAGGGATAATTCTTATTCTTATGCCTTCGAAAACTTCAGATAAAAAGGGGAGTGAGAAAGAAAATGCAAATAATAATTTGGGCGTATATGAAGAAGCGCGGCTTAAAAATATTCTTACCTCGGTGGAGGGGATAAAGAATGTAAATGTAATGATATGTTATCAGGATAATGGTGTTAAAGAATACTATAAGGATAAAAGTGAGGATATAGAAAGTAACAATATAAGAAGCGATAGTAAAATTGTTACAACCCGATTGGACGGGAATGAAATTCCTGTACTAAGAAGGGAAATAAGTCCTGAGATTAAGGGGGTGTCTATTGTTGCGGACTGCAATAAAAAAGGAATGAAAGAAACAATTTATTCTTTAGCATCAAAGGCTCTGGGGGTTGACATCCATAAAATTGAAGTAGTAATAAATGATAGGAGTAGATAAGCCTGAATAAATTCAGGCAGGTAAAAGGTAAGAGTTAAAAGTGAAGAGGTATGGAACCAAAATGCTTTGCATTTTGAATTTATGATATGTTTTGTACCTTTTAAAAGTGAAAGGAATGATTATAAAATGATGGTTGTAAAAAAGAAACAGATAGTAACGGTTGCAATGGCACTTATACTTGTTATGGCAGGGTACATAAATTATGTGTATATAGATAAAGAGGAAGAAAATCTGCCTGTTGCCACAAACATAGAAGAAAGCGTTGAAAATTACGGAGAAGCACAGTTTGTAAGCGCTCCCGATAATGCAAAAGAGGATTATTTTAACTTATCAAAAACAAATAAAGATAAAGTAAGAAGTGAAGCAATAGCACTTATAAAAGAAGTTTCAGAAAATGAAAATGCAGATTATGAGGCTAAAAAAACTGCCCAGACAGAAATGTTAAAAATTGCAAAGAACATAGAAAAAGAGGGTAATATAGAGAATATACTTATGAACAAAGGCTTTTCAAATGTCAGTGCTTTTATAAATGAAGAAAGAGTAACTGTATCAGTACTGACAGACGGGCTTGAACCCTCCGATGTTGCAAAAATAAGAGATGTTGTAATTGCTGAAACAGGGATGAGTGCAGACAAGATAAATATAAATGAGATTAAATAAAAAAGAGGAAATCTAAAAATTTGCCCGGACCGTGCAAACAGGATAAAAATTAATCTTAATTGTCACTTAAAATAATTAAACAGCCAGTAAAATCCGGCTGTTTTTTTATGCTTAAAATTGCTAAAGATTGACAAATTTTTTAAAATCATTTATAATTATTTTGTTAAATATTTTATTTAACAAACAAAGGATTTTCACTTAGGAGGTGGAGAGTAAATGAAGCTAAAAAAACTTAATTACAAATCGGTGCCGTGGTTTAGCGGTTTAAGAAGGTGCAAAAAAAGAGCCTACGGTCAGGGTACAAATTCTCCGCCTGAATTTTCTCTTTTTTAATTTTAATTTAATAACTATCAAATAAAAAAAAGGAGAAAATTTTTATGAAAAAAACTTTACAAAAATTAAAAGATATATGGAACTTTTTTACACTTTATGAAAAGATATGGTTCTTTTCTATTTTAATCTTATCAGTAGTATTTGCATTTTTATTTCCTGAAGAGGATATGAACGGTATTAACGGTAAAATATTTATGGCGTTGTACCTTGCAGATATTTTCTTAAATATCCTGTGCGAACTTCTTATTTCCAAACAGAGTAAATGGAATTTTATTGTATCGGTATTTGTTGAAATCACAGAAATTGTTACTTTAATACTTCTTGCAAGCAGATTTGCTACAATGGCAGTAACACTATTCTTCTGGCTTCCAATAGATATTATAAGTTTCATAAACTGGCACAGACATCCTGACAAACAGCAGGAAGAACTTACAAAGGTCAGAAAATTAAGCGGTGCTATGGCAGCACTTGTAATATCGGGAATAGTTGTATGGACTGTAGTTGTAGGATATTTCCTTTCAGGACTTAATATTTTAACCGACCTTTTTGGCGGCAATGAACTTTTGGAAAATATAGTATGCTACCTTGATGCTTGTGCGTCTGCAGTTGGTATCGCAAATGGTGTATTTATTTTCTTAAGATACAGAGAGCAGTGGATTGCCTGGTATATCTGTACATTCTTAGAAACTGCAATCAATATTCTATCAGGACAATGGGTACTTCTTGTTCTTAAATTCGGTTATTTAACAAATACAACTTACGGTTATATTAAATGGACTAATTACATAAAAACTCATAAAGAATCAGAAACTGACGGTAAACAACTTAGTTTCTAAAGGGGAATTAAATGGATCTTAATACAAAACTGCTTATTATAGCAGCACTTCTTCCTGCTGTTGTTCTTTGCATATATGTGTATAAGAAAGACAGAGTGGAAAAAGAACCTGTACTGTTTTTAATACAACTCTTTTTGCTCGGTGTATTATGTTGCGGACCTGCAGTTATTTTAGAAAGGGCTATTATAGGTGTAATAGATAATTTATTTAATATAATACACTTAAAAACAAACGCATATTTTTGTAACAGTATAGATTTTTTCTATTTTTACAATCTTTTATATTATTTTATAGGTGTTGCGTTGGTTGAAGAAGGCTTAAAATGGTTTGTCTTAAGATTTTTTGCACTAAAAGGCGGAAATCTTAACTGTGTGTTTGACGGACTTATATATGCAGTTTTTATCTCTTTGGGGTTTGCTGCCCTTGAGAATGTTTTGTATGTAACAAATTACGGATGGGCAAATGCCTTAACCCGTGCCGTTTTATCAGTGCCGGGGCATATGTTCTTTTCAGTAATGATGGGATATTATTTTTCCCGTTTTGTTATACTAAAGGAAGCAAATGAGGTTATGGACAATTTGAAAAATGAGGGATTAGTACCAAATGATGCTAAAAAGTTTCCTCAAAAAAATTGCGAAATATTAAGCCTTGTTATTCCTGTTTTAATTCATGGAACATATAATT
>JAZOMN010000155.1:0-5040 GCA_045654005.1 Clostridia bacterium | reverse complement strand
ATTAAAACGAACCTTTCCGAATACCAAAATACGCATCCGAGAATTTGGCTTGATAATGACGATTTTTACCGTATTAAAGGATACACTCAAAACGACTGTTCTTCTTTATGGGATCTTATCCAAAAATCTGCAGGTTCATATGTTGAAAGCGGGCCTTCTGAATTTAAGGAAGATGGAAGTAACACATGGATGAATACTCAAGGGAAAAATCTGACTGCACTGATTTTTGCATATAAAATATCCCAAAAAGAAGATTATTTAACTTCCATTGAATCATACATAGAGAAAATATGTACTTATAAATACTGGTCGGGTCCGGATGAAGATGCGAATAATAGAAATAACTGTCACTTGGCAGGGAACTCAAATTTTCTTGCATTTGGCCTGGCTTATGACTGGCTTTATGATGTACTTAGTGATGAAATAAAGAATCAAATGGTTGAAAATATTAAAACAAGAATAGAAGATTTTAACTATGACGCATCTTATGGCTTTGATTCAATAAACTGCCATAATTCAATAGTTATAAACACCTCTGCCTTGGTAGCACTTGGCGCAATGTACGAAGAAATTCCCAAAGCAGAAGAATATATGAAAAGAATTGCTGCTAAACTTGCAACGCTTACTATGGAAGTTATGCCTGATGACGGTGCTGCTTTCGAAGCAGTAAATTATTCTTCATATACATGGCTGGGGCTTTTACAAGCAGGGCTTGTTATGAAGAAATTGCTTAATGTTGATATTTTAAGCAATTCAAAATTTGATGCTTATGTTAAATTCTCGGCTTATTCATATCTTCCGGTAAATGGTTGGTTAGCCTCGAAAAATGATATATTCGGCTGGGGTGACGGAACGGAAACTTCATACGGTAATCTTGTCCCTGTAATGTCATTTATGGCTAAAGAAAAACAAAATCCTTATTATAAATATTTTGTTGAAAAAAGAATTGAATATGCAGTAAGCAAAAAAGAAGAAAGTTATAACTGGATTTATCCTTTAATGTTTTATGATAAAGACCTTACATCGCAAAGCCCCGCGTTAAGTGATGATTTCTCTCTTGACTATATAACAAATGATACAGGTTATACTTTTTTAAGAAGTGACTGGTCAGGAAATGAAGCGTCAATTCATTTCCACTCGGGTCCGATTATGGGTAATACCGCAAGTGAATTTCGAGAAATTTATACAGGTAATACTCTTGGTGCAGGACACAATCATCCTGATATGGGCTCCCCCCTTATTTTTGCAGAGGGAGAATGGCTTTTTGACGATGACAATTATGTAACAGGTGTTACAACAAATCATAATACTCTTACAGTAAACGGTATAGGTCAGATTACAGAATTACCCAGAATGAATACTGATTATAAAGATCCTGCAAACGAGAGGGAAACTCTTAACTCATGGCAGGCAATGCTTTATGCAAAACCTGAAATTGAAAAAAGTGAAGAATTGTCAAATGGTGACCTTGTATACGTCGTGTGTGATTTAACGAGTATTTATCCTGATGAGCATTACTATGATAAAGATACGCATTTAAGTAAATACTACAGGCACTTTGTGTATTATAAATCTAAAAAAATGTTGTTTGTAATCGATGATATAAAAGCGGATGAAACTTCCTCTTTTGAACTAAGATGGCATCCTGCGAGTCAGACTTTCAGAGGTGAGGCAGATGGTAGTTTCCTGTACTATGGTGAAAATTCAAAAATGCGCCTTGAAGCATTTGAAGATGATGGTGTTGAAACTAAAAACACACTTCTAACAAAAGTAGCCGGTAAAAATGGTGAAACTAAAAATGCCTATGTGATGCAACTAAGAAAACAGAGCAACAATTGGTTGCAGGCAACTGCAATCAGTTGGGAAAATAATACACTTGGCAACCCTTTAAATTCAAGTTATACTGAAGAAGACGGTATTTGTACCTTTAATGTTGACAATGTGAATATAAAGGTTAATACGTTATCAAACGAAGTTTCTTTAGAAGTTTCACCAGACGAAATTGTTCAGGATACATCTTACTATAATGATGGAAAAATTATGTTTTATAGAGGCCAGGGTATTACTTTTAAAGATTCAGGTAGTGCAAACGGAGTAAAAGTACATAAAGAAGGCGAGGAAAAACCTGATATTAAGGTAGAATATACTGTTACTTTTCCTGACGGTATTGATGCGTTAACGAATACAACAAAAAGATATTTGAGCAGTAATGATAATTGTATTGATACAATGAATATATGTGCTTATGATATCTGGTCTGCTGAAAAATATATCCCTATAGATTATTCCAAAAAAGATTCTGTTCCTATCATACATAGTAGTGATATTACTGGTTATAAATATGACGACAGAACACATAAGATAAAAATTTTATATAGTGCGAAAGAAGATGTAAGAACGATTTTCATAGGTGATACTTGTTTGGGCACTTATAAGAATAGAGCGTATTATGAAGATGAATATTCAACGGGCAATTATTACAGTTGGGCTAAAGATACAAGCGGATATTTTAAATTAGGATTGAAATT
This sequence comes from Clostridia bacterium, assembly GCA_045654005.1. GTDB lineage: Bacteria > Bacillota > Clostridia > UMGS1840 > HGM11507 > SIG450. The sequence goes on along the minus strand of JAZOMN010000155.1, from coordinate 2,512 downwards.
TGTCGGAACTAATTCCACCAATTGGAATAATGAAGAACATGCAATAAAGGTAGATGACGTTAAAATATCAAAACTTGACGAAAAAATGATTGATGTTCCTGTTACATTTGATGAAACTGCCAATATTTTACCTAAAGAACATTATGATCATTTATGGGTTCCCGAAGGAGAAAAAGTAAATCTTAATTTAAACGTATCGGAAGGCAACGCTCTTTCGGTTAAATTTAAAGGGGAAACATATATTGACAGTTTTACAAAAGGTCTTATTTATATAACACCTGCCCTGAGCGATGGTGACAGTATAACAATTACATCTTCAATTAAAGAAACCGAACCTAAATCATATACAAGTCCGTACTTCTATCAGTATGAAAGAAAAGGCGGTATAAAATCGACAGTTGTTTTAGGAAGATTTGTCGATGGGATAGAGGGACTTACCCCTTACTCTTATGGAATATATTTCTCTCTTACTGATGAAAACTTAACAGTTGGAAATGAAGATGTTTATAAAGTTGATATAAAAGATAAAGGGACTGCAGTTTTCGGAAATTATGCAATAGATTTATATGGTCGCAACTTAAAGTCAGGCGATAAAATCTATTATAAATCTTATGTGGAATATCTTAACGAAGAAACCAATAAAACAGAATGTTATGTTGGGGAGATACAAAAATTGGTAATAGAATAATTTTTTAAAAAAGAGAAAGGAATGTTTTTTATGAAAAAATCAGTTAAACTTATGGCACTTTTACTTGTAGTTGTAATGATGTCAACCCTTCTTTTCGGATGCACTAACAAGCCAACAAATGCAAATATAGAGATTGCATCAAAAGAAGAACTTGACCCTGCAAAAATTGGCGACTATGGCACACTTAAACTACCGATTGATAAAAACGGCACAACAATTGAAGTGCTTTGCGTTACCAGTGTAACTACTGATAATGACAGCGTTGTTGTAAACGAACTTCGAAGAAGAACAGGTCTTAATATTCAGATTGTTGCTATTCCAACGTCTGCAGTTAAGGAGAAGGCAAAAGTTCTTGTAGCATCCCGTGACCAGATGCCTGATATGATAACACCGACAGGGTTTACAACTGCGGAAATCAACGATTTAGGCGATCAGGGTGCTTTTGCAAATATATTAGATTATAAGGACGAACTGCCTAACTTTAAAAAGATTTATTTTGATGAAGCCAAAGAAAGAAATATTGAAAACGACCTTAAAAACTTTATGGACTCTAAAGGCAGAGTATTTTCATTCCCGATTTACGATACCAACCGTGATGTAAACCACGGAATGCTCTACCGTAAAGACATTTTTGACAAAAATAATATAAAAATGTGGAATGATAAGGAAACTTTCCTTGATGCCTTAAGACAACTAAAAAAAGCATATCCTTCATCAACTCCGTTTGCCTCTAAAACAGGTATAAATATCATAAGAGATTTAGGCTACAGTTGGGGGATTAACGGACTAAATCCATACTATAACGAAGAAGAAAAAGTATGGAAATATTCTGTGACAGACGAAAAGTTTAAAGAAGTTTTAGATATGTTAAAAACAATGTATAAAGAAGGGCTTATCGACCCTGAATTTATAACAGCAACCCAGGCTTCATGGACATCTAAAATGACACAGGCTGATAAAGCATTTGTTACATGGGACTGGATTGGAAGACTTGACCAGTTCTGTGAACAAACAAAAGGAATTGTTGACGGATATGATTTAAGATATGCATATCCTATAGGCGGAAAAGTTATTACTCTTGCAAAAACTTTAACAGGTCCGTCAATTAAAAAGGGCAAAAACGAACTTTTGGCATTAAAACTTTGCGACTATCTTATATCTGAATCAGGTGCTCAACTTGTATCTATGGGTATAGAAGGTGTTACATATAATTTAAGAGAAGACGGAAAAGCAGAATATGTAGGCTTTGAAGGTCAAAAAGGTCTTGATATAAACACTTTGGAATCAGAATACGGCCTATATATTTCAGGGATATACAAAAGATTTGACAGAAGAAGTTCATACTTTGACTTTACCGAAAGAGAACAGGAAGCACAGGATATGATGAATGAAAAGCAAGGCGGCGGATATATGCCTTTAGACCCTGTACTTTCATTCCTGCCCGAAGAAATCGATGAATATTCAAAATATACATCAGGAATCTCCAAGGCCGCAGAAGAATTTGCAACAAAGTATATCCTTGACGATAATTATGGCGAAAAAGAATGGAACGAATGGTTAAATAAAGCAAAATCTTTAGGAGCAGATATTGTTATTGAACAGTATAATAAAGCACAGGAAAGATACAATAAACTGTAAAATGGATGTTAATATTGTAGGGAACGCATTTATGCGTTCCAAAACGGAAAGGATAAATCCTTTCCCTACAATAAAAAGCATCTGACCGAATAATACAACTCTATAAATTAAATATTCAATTCCTTATGAAAATGTAAAATGTTATAATTTATACGATAAGGATAGTATGGGTATATACCCATTTGT
>JAZOMN010000154.1:0-1826 GCA_045654005.1 Clostridia bacterium | reverse complement strand
TTTCTATTGATGTAAGGCTTCTGCAACAATTGAAAGCAGACGCACCTATACTTGTTACACTATCTCCAATTGTAACTGACTTAAGGCTTGTGCAATAAAAGAAAGCATCAGAACCTATACTTGTTACACTATCGGGTATTTCTATTGATGTAAGGCTTGTGCAACAATTGAAAGCAGACGCACCTATACTTGTTACACTATCTCCAATTGCAACTGCCTTAAGGCTTGTGCAATTTTGGAAAGCGGAATCACCTATACTTGTTACACTATCTGTGATTTCTATTGATGTAAGGCTTTTGCAATTAAAGAAAGCATCAGAACCTATACTTGTTACACTATCTCCAATTGTAACTGACTTAAGGCTTGTGCAATCTTCGAAAGCACGAGCACCTATACTTGTTACACTATCAGGGATTTCTATTGAGGCAAGGCTTGTGCAATTAGAGAAAGCATCAGAACCTATACTTGTTACACTATCAGGAATTTCTATTGAGGCAAGGCTTGTGCAACAAGAGAAAGCAGAATCACCTATACTTATTACACTATCAGGAATTTCTATTGATGTAAGGCCTGAACGCCCGAAAGCAGAATAACCTATACTTGTTACACTATCAGGAATTTCTATTGATGTAAGGCCTGAATCAGAGAAAGCAGAAGAAGCAATTGTTTTTGTTCCGTTCTTTATTACATAATGACCTGACAATGAATCTTTTGCCTCTATAAAATGATTACCTATATATAAAACATCATTTTCCCAGTTACCACTATTGTTATAATAACCGGTGTTATAGAAAGCCTCGTAACCTATACTTGTTACACTATCGGGAATTTCTATTGATGTTAGGCTTGTGCAACAAGAGAAAGCCTCCTTACCTATACTTGTTACACTATCTCCAATTGTAACTGACTTAAGGCTTGTGCAATCTTCGAAAGCATAATCACCTATACTTGTTACACTATCGGGGATTTCTATTGATGTAAGGCTTGTGCAATTATAGAAAGCGCTTCTACCTATACTTATTACACTATCACCAATTATTACTGATTTAAGGCTTGTGCAAGAAAAGAAAGCATAATCACCTATACTTGTTACACTATCGGGGATTTTTATTGATGTAAGGCTTGTGCAACCAGAGAAAGCATAATCAGCTATACTCGTTACACTATCAGGTATTTCTATTGATGTAAGGCTTGTGCAATTATAGAAAGCCTGGTAACCTATACTTGTTACAGGTTTACCATTGTATGCAGAAGGTATAACAAGGCTATAGCCTGCAGAACGATCGCAATATGCTACAGAATAAGAGTTGCAATCTGCATTCAACACCAAATCCAAAAAACCATAATTTGCAGCCTTTGATTTAACTGCAAACGAACTATTGAACTTAAGTTCTCCAAAATCAACCTCATTAAGCCCTACTGCCGCAGAGCTGAAAATGATTGTTAATGCAAGAAAAATTGATAAGCTACTTTTTAAGAATTTTTTCATATTTTCGCAACCTCAAAAACATTAAAAATTTAAATTACCACTTTTGTTATACCACAAAACAATAATGTTTTCAACAAAAAAACACATCGTTCTATGACAAAAGCCATCCTCTGAACCAAAGGACGGCTTTACGCTTAAAATTTATCTTTAATTTTCTTTGTATTTGAATAAGCACTTGTGGTTTTACCCTTATATGCTCTGATTTTGTAGGTATAGGTCTTGCCCTTCTTTGCAGATTTATCTGTATAAGTAACCTTTGCATTACCCTTTACAGTTGCAATCTTTGAGAAAGAGCCGTTACCTGTTTTACGCCATACCTGATAACCCTCTGCACCTG
>JAZOMN010000153.1:0-3088 GCA_045654005.1 Clostridia bacterium | reverse complement strand
TTCTTGCAATCGGTCTTCCTCACGAAATAGCACATGGGTCTTTGAGAATAACATTTGGTGATTTCAATACTGAAGAGGAAGTTTACTATATTATAGAAAAATTAAAGGAAATTGTTGCAAGGCTTCGAGCGATGTCTCCTTTATATGAAAGTGTAGAAAGGAATAAAGAAAATGTATAGTGATAAAGTAATGGACCATTTTTCAAATCCGAGAAATGTTGGCGAAATTGAAAATGCAAACGCAGTTGGAGAAGTTGGAAATGCCAAATGCGGAGATATTATGAAAATATATATGGATATTGAAGATGGCTTTATTAAAGATGTTAAATTTAAAACTTTTGGATGCGGTGCTGCAATAGCAACAAGCAGTATGGCAACCGAACTTGTTAAAGGTAAAAAAGTTGAAGAAGCTTTAGAGATAACAAATAAAGCGGTTATCGAAGCACTTGACGGTTTACCTGCGCCGAAAATTCACTGTTCAGTTCTTGCTGAGGAGGCTATTAAAGCGGCAATACTTGATTATTATGAAAGAAACGGAATGGATACATCCAAAATAAACGGATGCAGCGGATGTTGTTCCCACTGCCATTCATGCGGAGAAGGAGAATAGAATGTTATTTTTAAGTACAAGAAATAATAATTTAAAAGTTTTTTCTGCGCAGGCTATAAAACAAGGTTTATCCGATGAAGGCGGTTTATTTGTTCCTGAGTCATTTCCTCAGGTTAACCTTAATGAAATAGAAAACTTGAAAGATAAAAGTTATAATGATATTGCAAAATTTGTATTGTCTAAATATCTTACTGATTTTACTGAAGAAGAACTTGATAATTGCATAAATTCTGCTTATTCAAAAGAAAAATTTGAAACTGATGAAATTGCTCCGTTATATGAGTTAAAAGAAGGTGTGCATTTTTTAGAACTATGGCATGGACCTACCTGCGCTTTCAAAGATATGGCATTACAACTTCTTCCTCATCTTCTTACAACTTCTCTTAAAAAAACAGGGGAGGACAAGCTTGTTACAATACTTGTTGCAACATCAGGGGATACAGGTAAAGCGGCTTTAGAGGGATTTAAAGATGTTAAAGGAACTAAAATAATAGTTTTCTATCCTAAAGACGGTGTTTCTGATATACAAAAATTGCAAATGATAACACAAGAAGGGCAAAATGTGTTAGTTAGTGGTGTTGTTGGTAATTTTGATGATGCCCAGAACGGTGTTAAAAAGATTTTTACAGATGACGAATTTAAGAAAGAGTTGTTTGAAAATGATATTGTTTTATCATCTGCAAATTCAATAAACTTTGGAAGATTGGTTCCTCAGATTGTTTATTATTTCTCTTCTTATGTGTCGCTTTGTAAAAATTCAAAAATAAAAGTTGGCGATGAAATCAATGTTGTTGTTCCTACTGGGAATTTTGGAAATATCCTTGCAGCATATTATGCGAAAAAAATGGGTCTTCCTATCGATAAATTAATATGTGCATCTAATAAAAACAATGTTCTTACTGATTTTATCAACACAGGAATTTACGATAAGAACAGAGATTTTAATTTGACTGTTTCTCCATCTATGGATATACTTATTTCAAGCAATTTAGAAAGACTTCTATATGAAATAAGTTCTAAAGACGATAAGTTGATTTCTGAATATATGGAACAGCTTTCAACTTGCGGAAAATATAAAATATCCGAAGATATGTTAAGAATTGTTAAAGATAATTTTTACGGCGGATATTGTGATGATGAAAAAACAGTTGAGACTATTAAGGAAACATTTGATACATATAATTATCTGATTGATACTCATACTGCAGTTGCAAAAGCTGTATATGACAAATATGTGCTTGAAACCAACGATTTAAAACCTGTTGTTATTGCATCTACTGCAAGTCCTTATAAGTTTTTAAACAGTGTTATAGGTGCAGTTTTGCCATCGTATGATTTAAATAAAAACGATTTTGAAAAATTAGAAGATTTATCGGATATGACAGGTACATCTATTCCTAAGTCACTTAAAGAACTTAAAAATAAAGAAGTTAAGTTTAATAATATATGTGAAAAAAATCAAATGAAAGAGACAGTTGAATGCGGACTTGATATGTAAAAGCCGGCATAAAGCCGACCTTTTTGTTAATTTTTAGAAATGAAGGTATCGCAGCAAGTTTCTTTTGATGAACATGCCGAAGGATTTCCTACCATAATTTCTGATGCTTCGCATTCGTCGTTTTCATTGTGATATTTACAATGACAAGCTTTGCAGTAAATTTTGTTTTCCATAGTAATTAATCCTTTCTGATTATTTATTATGGAGAAATGAAACTCCACATTACTATTATCTACTAATAGGAGAAAAATATAATGGCATTATTTACTATTTCTGATTTACATCTTTCTCTTAATACGAATAAATCAATGGAAGTTTTTGGCGGAGTATGGAAAGATTATATTGAAAAACTTGAATTTAATTGGAACAATCTGGTTAAAAAAGACGACCTCGTTGTTATCCCCGGGGATATTTCGTGGGAAACATATTTAGAGGATGCAGTTTTAGATTTTAAATTTTTAGACAGATTAAACGGTCAGAAGATTATTTCAAAAGGAAATCACGATTTTTGGTTTCTTACTGTAAATAAGTTATATAATTTTTTTAGTGAAAATAATATTTCAACTATAAAAATGCTTCATAATAATTTTTATACTTATAAAAATGTTGCAATATGCGGAACAAAAGGTATAGATATAACAAAAAAACCTACAACTGAAGATGCAATAAAGATTGAAAACAGGGAAGCAGGAAGGCTTGAAAAATCTATACTTGATGCAAAAAAAGCAGGATTTGATGATATATTTGTATTTATGCATTATCCGCCTGTTATCAAAGACGGAAAATATAATAATAATCTGTTTTACTATATATTAAAGGAATACGATATTAAAAAATGCTATTACGGTCATCTTCACTCAAGAAGCCACCATCTTGCGTACTGCGAGGAAATTGACGGTATTTCATTTGAATTGGTGTCGAGTGATTATTTAAATTTTACACCAAAGAAAATTTTGTAAAATAATAGTGGAAATTTTTAAA
>JAZOMN010000152.1:0-10109 GCA_045654005.1 Clostridia bacterium | reverse complement strand
ACAAAAGATTCAATATTGTGAACAGGGCTTATTGTATAACATACTGTTGCCTGAACATGACCATTTTCTTTTTGTGCAGCTTTGATAGCTGTCTGTAAGTTTCTTACATCGTTTAGAGCATCGAAAATTCTCAATATATCAATACCGTTTGCGATTGATTTTTGAACGAAGTATTCAACAACATCGTCAGCATAGTGTCTGTAACCTAAAACATTCTGGCCTCTGAATAACATCTGTAGTTTTGTGTTAGGTGCTTTGTCTTTAATTTTTCTTAATCTTTCCCATGGGTCTTCGCTTAAAAATCTTAAGCAGGAGTCAAATGTTGCTCCTCCCCAACATTCTAAGGAATGATAACCTATTTTATCTAATTTTTCAACTATCGGTAAGATTTGGTCGGTAGTCATTCTTGTAGCAATTTGTGACTGATGAGCATCTCTTAGTATAGTTTCGGTAATTCCAACTTTACTCATAATCTATTCTCCTTTATTTAGCATACATTGATAAGAATACACCTGCAGCAACTGCAGAACCTATAACGCCGGCAACATTCGGACCCATAGCGTGCATAAGAAGGAAGTTTTTCGGATTTTCTTCCTGACCTACTTTTTGTGACATACGCGCTGCCATAGGAACTGCCGATACCCCCGCAGAACCGATAAGTGGATTGATTTTGCCGCCTGATAATTTACACATAAGTTTACCAAGTAGCAAACCGCCTGCAGTACTTATTGAAAACGCAACAAGACCCATAACGATAATCTTTATTGTGTTGAAACTTAAGAAGTTTGCCGCAACAGCTGTCGCACCAACACTGGCGCCAAGACATATTGTTACTATATTCATAAGTTCGTTCTGAGCAGTTTTAGAAAGTCTGTCAACCACTCCACACTCTTTCATTAAGTTACCAAGCATAAGCATACCAACCAAAGCCGTAGCATCCGGAAGTATTAAAGCAACAAGCGCTGTTACAAGAATAGGGAAAATAATCTTTTCAGTTTTGGAAACAGTTCTTAACTGCTCCATAACTATTTCTCTTTCTTTCTTAGTTGTAAGCGCTCTCATAATAGGCGGTTGAATAATCGGAATAAGCGCCATATATGAATATGCTGCAACAGCAATAGCTGAAAGAAGATGCGGTGCTAATGTTTTTGTAACAAAAATAGCAGTAGGACCGTCTGCTCCACCTATTATACCGATTGAAGATGCTTCTTCAACGCTAAATCCTAAAAGCAAAGAGCCAAAGAAAGTAACAAAAACACCAAGTTGTGCTGCTGCACCTAAGAATAAACTCTTAGGATTTGAAATTAACGGACCAAAATCGGTCATCGCTCCGACACCCATAAATATAAGCGGTGGATATATACCGAATTTTACCCCTAAGTATAAAAAGTCAAACAAACCACCTTTTTTTACAAGTTCACTAAAAGGAGCCATTGACGCGCCATCCTCTTGAATCTGGAAAAATTCAGGATGATATACACCGGAATTCGGAATATTTGTAAGTAACATACCGAATGCAATCGGTAATAAAAGCATTGGTTCAAACTCTTTTACAATAGCAAGATACAAAAGTACGCATGAAATAACTATCATAAGTGCCTGTTGCCAGGTTATAGAGAGTATGCCCATAGTGCTTAAGAAATTAATAAAGCTTTCGCCAATATTCACTATTAAAACCTCCCTTATTATTAACTGTTATATATTAACCGATAACAGCAATAACAGTTCCGGTTTCAACTGTGCCGCCAACTGCAACATCTATAGAAAGAACTTTACCTGCGCATGGAGCAGGGATATCATTTTCCATTTTCATTGCTTCTAAAACAGCAATTGCCTGACCGTCTGTAACAGTATCACCAACATTAACATTTAATTTTAATATTGTACCAGGCATTGGTGCTTCAACCTTTGTTCCATTTGCAGAACTTTGAGGTGCTACCTGAGGTGCTGCTTTAGGAGCAGAAACAACAGGAGCAGAAACTGCAACCTGAGGAGCAGATATGGCTGCACCAACTTCTTCAACTGTAACATCATAAGATTTTCCGTTTACACTGATTATATAACTTTTCATTTTTTTACCCTCCGTCTATTTATTCCAATTACTTATTCTTTTTATTGATTTAATATTGAATTTAGATGCACTCTGACCGGTCAGAGAACATATTGCTGCAGTAATTACTGCTATAAGTTCCGTATCATCTTCCTGGTAAGTTTCTTTAATTACAGGTGCAGAGTTTGAAACTTCGCTTTTTATTTCTTTTGCTTTTTCTTTCTCTTTTTCTTTTTTCTTCATTGGTATTGTATAGAAAATCTTTTCAAAACCAAGAAGTATAACCCAAAGAAGTATCAGAATAGAAAAAACAATAGTCATACCTATAACTAAAACAACAATACCTTCACCCATTTTTTCCATACTTCTCACCCCGCATTATAATGGAAGATTGCCGTGCTTTTTATCAATTATATCTTCTCTTTTGGTAAGAAGAACATCGAAAGCACTTACTAAAACAGGTCTTAAATATTCAGGGTCAACCACATCATCAATATAACCTCTTTTTGCGGCTTCATAAGGTGATGCAACTTCGTCTTTATATTTAGCCATAATTTCTTCTCTTCCTGCTTTAGGGTCATCATATTTTTTAATTTCTTCTTCGTATAACATATTAAGTGCAACTTCAGGAGTTGTTGATGTTATAATCGCTGTTGGAAGCGCATAAGTAAAATCTGCACCCATCTGTTTTGAATTCATATAAAGATAAGCCGCGCCGTACGCTTTTCTTACAATTACATTAACTTTCGCTACAGATGTATTTGCAAATGCGAAACCAAGTTTTGCAACATCTTTAATCATACCCCATTTTTCGTCAGCCATTGAGATTTCAAAGCCTGATGAATCTGTAAATGAAAGAACAGGGATATTGAAACTGTCACATTTTGTAATAAAGTCTGCCGCTTTTTTAGAGCCAAGATTATCTAAAAGCCCTTCTTTTTCTTTAGATTGGTTCGCAACAACACCAACAGAAATACCACCAAGTTTTATAAAGCCTGTAACCATATTTTTAGCATATTCCTGTGATACTTCTAAAAATTCAAAATTGTCTGCAACTGATTTAATAATATCTTTAATATCAAAAGAAGACTTATCATCTGAAGGAATAATATTTATAATATCAGGAGTTGCTCTGTTAAAATCGTCACCAGACTCTACAATTTCTGCTTCTTCAAAATAATTTGAAGGAAGATATTTTAACAAATTCTTTAAAGTTAAAAATGCTTCTTCTTCATTTTTTGCACTAAACTGGCAAGAACCGTTTTTCGCATTAAAAGATGCAGTTCCAAAATCATCGCATGTTTCGTTATTAACGCCTTTTAATACTTCTTTGCTTGTAATGTACATTTCACCTTTATCTTCTGACATAATTGTAAAATCAGATATAGCAGGAATAAATGTCATACTTCCTCCACAAACTCCTAAAACCAAAGAAATCTGAGGAACAAGGCCTGAAGCATCAACCGCTTTTTTCATAACATCGTTATATGATGAAAGAGCATCAAGCCCGTCATCAAGTCTGATACCTCCGCAGTCAATAACTGATACAATCGGTGCTCCGGTTTTTAATGCCAAATCATAAACTTTAGCAATTTTTTTACAGTTCATTTCACTTAAAGAACCGTTAAGAACTGCATAGTCCTGTGAATAAGCATAAACAAGTTTTCCCATAACTGTACCATAACCTGCAATAACTCCGTCAGCATAGTTAGTTTTGCCGGTTAACTCGTTTCTGTTTTTCAAGAAAGAATGTGTTTCGATAAATGTTCCATCATCAAACAGCATTTCCAATCTTTCTTTTGCGCTTTTTTTGCCGTTTGCACTTCCGTTTGCCTCCTTTTTTGAAGACATATCACGGAAGATTTTTAGTTTTTCAAGATTATCCATTTTACTCCTCCTATTAGCCATCAGAAACTGACCGATAGCTGTATATTATACGCCAAAATTTGTAATAAAATCTATAAGTTTTATTACAAATTCAATTTCTTCCACAAATAATATTTTATACCATTTTTGTCAAATAATCAATACTTTTTTGACATTTTCAACCAAAATTATTTAAAAAGCTTGTCCAATTCATTTTGAGATAAGGTTTTCCACTCTCCTGAATTTAGTTTTCCAAGCATAAGTTTTCCTATACTTATTCTTTTTAAACGAATAACTTTATATCCTATTTTATCGAACATTTTTCTGACTTGTCTGTTTTTCCCTTGAGAAATTGTTATCAAAACCTCATTTTTATCTTCGTTTATAAGGTTTACTTCTTTTGCTTTAGCGATATAATCTTCTATTTCTATCCCTTTCAGGAAAGGTTCCAAATCTTTTGGATTTACTTTTTTATCAAGTTTTGCAAGGTAAGTTTTTGTTATTTCAAACTTAGGATGGGTAATTTTATAAGTAAACTCCCCATCATTAGTTAAAATAAGAAGCCCCTCTGTATCGAAATCTAACCTTCCGACAGGAAAAACACGCTCTTTAACATTGACTAAATCAACAACAGTTTTCCTGCCCCTGTCATCAGATACACTCGAAAGATACCCTGTCGGTTTGTTAAGCATTATATATACTTTATTTTCTTCTTTTGAGATAATCTTGGAATCTATTTCCACAACATCGTTTACCTCATCAACTTTACACCCTAATGCGGCAATATTTCCGTTAACTTTTACTCTTCCCTGAGTTATTAACTCTTCCGCTTTTCTTCTTGAGGTGTATCCCGAATCACTTATATACTTTTGCAGTCTTATCATAGTTTAAATATCCTTTTTATAAATTCTATAATTGAAAATTGTTTTTTCTTTGCAACCTCTTTGGTTGTTATAAGATTTGTTTTAAAAATTTCTTTTCCGTTTTTAAACACATAAGCCTCACCTGCTTTTTGCATATTTAAAACAGGTGCTTTTAATTTATTATACTTATACACAACATCATACTCATCATTATTGTTTGCAAGTTTTATACCATAAAATTCTTCTTCACATTTAACAGGCACATTTTCTAAAATACCGTCTTTTACTTTAACCTCATCCACCACTTTTGTATTATCAATTATCTTCTCTTTTTTAACAGAGGCAAACCCTCTGTCAAGAAGTTTTTTATGGTCGCTCCAGTCATTAGGAGCATTAAGTGTTACAACAATAATTTTTATACCCTCTTTTTTTGCTGAGGTAACTAAAGTACGCCCCGATTTTTTTGTAAAACCTGTTTTGACACCTATACAATCAGGATATAAATGAAGCATTTTATTATGGTTTGACAAATATTTATTAAGTCCGTCAGTACCTTTTATAACTTTACTCTTAGTTGATACAATCTCAGAAAATTTTTCATTATTAAGACAATATGATGTTATAAGCGCAAGGTCGTATGCCGTTACATAATGGTTATCAGAATCAAGTCCGTTCGGATTTTCAAAATTTGAGTTTTTGGCACCAATATCCTTAGCCTTATTATTCATTATATTTGAAAATTTTTCCACGCTTCCGCCTATATGCTCTGCTATTGCAACGGCGGCATCATTCCCTGAGTTTAACATAAGCCCGTACACAAGATTCTCTAAGGTTATTTTATCCCCCTCTTTAAGATACATTGAAGACCCTTCCTGGTAGGCTGAATTTTTTGATACTGTCACCAAATCGGTTAGTCTTGCATTTTCAATGGCACAGATAGCGGTAAGAATTTTAGTTGTACTCGCAGGTTTCATACGGACATCCATATTTTTAGAAAATATAACAGAGTTTGTAGATTGTTCCATAACTACATAGGATTTGGCAGAAATATCCGAAAACGAAAAACACTCTATACTGCATAAAAACGATAATATTATAATTAAAATACTTTTTTTCAAAAAACCACCCACTCACATACATTCTTACTTTTATGTATATGAGTGGGTTAGCTGTCAAAGAACTATATAAATTTTATTGAGCGACTATTTCTTCACTAAAATCGCTTTGAAATTTTATCTGATCTTCTTTCTTTTCTTTGTTTATTATTTCTTTGAATTTAGTTAAAATTTCAGGAATCATATCTACTATTTTATCTGCAGCAGTAGATGCTGAAGACATTGAAAGCATTCTTACATTCGTTCCGTTAACAACTAAGAAAGCAACAGGAGTTATAGTAACACCTGCACCACTTCCGCCACCAAAGTTTGATTTAAGCCCTTCCTCTTTAACAACAGGACTACCAAATTCTGTACCCCCTGCACAAAATCCAAAAGCAACTTTTGACACGGGTATTATAACAGTTCCGTCAGGCGTTGTAACAGGATTTCCTACGATAGTATTAACATCTACCATTTCTTTAATATTGCTGAGCGCTGTACTCATTATTCCCTGAATTGGATGTTCAGCCATTTTTACGCACCTCCGTAAATTTATGTAAATTATATAAATGACGGATCATTTTGTTCTTCATATTCTCCGTCTTCCATTCTTTTCTCAAGTTCATCAAATGTAACATTATCCTTATTAGGATCAGTTTCCATTCCAAGTTCTGATAAATCATCCTCTAAATTCGGCATTTCTTCCAAAGACTGAAGCCCGAAACATCTTAAAAACTCATCAGTTGTACCGTAAAGAACAGGTCTTCCCGGAGCATTAAGCCTTCCTCTTTGCTCTATAAGTTCCCTTTCCAAAAGCCTTGTAAGAGAATGAGAAGAATCGACACCTCTTACTTTTTCTATTGCTGCTTTGGTTATAGGCTGATTATAGGATATAATAGAAAGGACCTCTAAAGTTGCAGGAGAAAGCACCTGCTTTTGCTTATGGGTAACCATTCTTACAACCGCGTCAAAATATTCAGAACGCGTAGTTAACTGATATGAATTTTCAAGTTTAATAAGTTTTATCCCGCGCCTCTCATAATTATATTCATCCATCATTTTGGGCATAAATTCTTCCAAATCGGATATAGGGATATTAAGTGCTTCAGATAACCTGTCCGTTGATACAGGATCACCTGCAACAAACAGTAAGGCTTCGATAGCATTATATAACTCTTTATCTTCAATTCCTAACATTTAATTATTCTTCCTTTAATCGAGTAATGTTATGTACATATTCCCGTTTGTTTTCTTAACTGCAATTTTACTTAATTTAATGAGTTCAAGTACTCCTAAAAATGTTACTATTATCTGTGGTCTTGTAGTACAGGTTTTAATAAACAGTTCATCAAATTCGGTTTTCTTATTTTCATAAAGAAAATTCTTTATAATATCAATCCTGTCCTTCAAATTAACTTCTTCTCTTGCCACAATGCCGATAAACGAGGTTTTGGGCGGAGGAAGTTTTCTTTCAATCCTGTCAACCACATCCTGAAAAGCATTGACAAGGTCAAGCACTGACACATCCAAATCGTCGTTACTGTATCGTATTCCTTTTACTTTTTCCCTCGGTTTTACAAAAGAAAATCTACCTATATCTTCCCTGCCTTTTAAGAACTCTGAAAGTTCTTTATATTTCTGATATTCCAATAATTTTTCAACAAGTTCTGTACGCGGGTCGATAATCTCTCCGTCTTCATTTTTTTCGGCAGGAAGAAGCATTTTAGATTTAATATATAAAAGTTCAGACGCCATAACAAGAAATTCACTTGTTTCATCAAGGTTCATTTCTTTCATTTCATTAACATATTTTATATACTGTTCTGATATTTCCACTATGGGAATATCATATATATTTACTTTATTCGCCTTTATAAGAAACAAAAGCAAGTCCAAAGGCCCTTCAAATTCGTGAGCCTTAAAGGTAAGTTGTTCCATTTTACAAAAAAACTCCTACTAAATTTTGAAGTAACATCACAAGATTTGAAACACCTGTGTTAACAACTTTATCAAGAGCACCCATATACACAAGAACAAGTGATATTATCATCATATATCTGTCGTAAGACAAAACTTTAAAATATAACCTTTCAGGCAAAACTGCAAAAAATATCTTAGAACCGTCAAGAGGCGGAATAGGTATAAGGTTAAATATAGCAAGCATTGCATTTACCGAAATCATATACTGACAAAAAGATGCAATATAAGAAAAAATATTAAATACAAGTTCGCTTTTAAATGAAATTTTAAATAAAAGATTTAAAATAACAGTAAAGATAAATGCCAGAAAGACATTCGTAACCGGCCCTGCTAACGCAGAATATACCATACCGTGCTTCTGATTTTTAAAATTTCTTGAATCTACAGGCACACCTTTTGCCCATCCAAAACGGAAAACCACAAAGAAAAGTATTGAATATAAATCAAAGTGCTTTACAGGGTTTAAGGTTAATCGCCCACTAAGTTTCGCAGTAGGGTCTCCCATTTTGTATGCCACATAACCATGAGCAAATTCGTGACAGGATATTGACAGAAAAAAAGCAACAAGTGATATCAAAAGCCCTATAATATAGTCAAGACTTATCACGGATCCATCTCCAACGCTTCTTTTAACCAATACTCAGCAAGGTCTAAAGCGACATACAAACTGTCTCTTTCTGCTTTTTTAATTGGTTTGAATTTTAAATTACCGCAATTCTGGTTAAGTTTTATACTTAATTTATCAGGAACGGTCGCACCGTTTTCTTCTTTTTCAGAAAGCACCTCAATAATAGATATATACTTATCTGAAAAATCACCATAATATATCATATTACCGCATCGTGAAAGCGGTTTTTCTTTATATGTTACCATATTTTGTGCCAATTTAGTTTGCCCCCTTTTCAAGGAAGTTGTTAAGTTTTTCAATTAAAAGATCGCAATCTGCCCCGTGAACATCACATGCTTCAGCAATAGTTTCGCCTGTAGCAGAAGGACAACCTAAACAATGCATACCGATTTCTAAAAAGAAAGGTGCTAAGTCTGCATCTATTTTTAAAACATCTGCAATAATTGTATCTTTTGTTATTTTCATTTTAATCACTCCATTTATATATTATTATTTATTATACTACATATTGCACCCTAAATGCAAGTTTTTTTATTTTCTACCTATAACTTTATTTTCTGTGGAATAATTTTTTCGTTGAGATTACAAGAAAAAACTCAAATAAAAAGAGTAGCACCGCTTACTTTATGCGGTGCCATATAGCTATAAACCTTTATCTATCATATAATTATCATATGCATCCATAATTTTATTGGCAATACCTTTAGCAAACATATCTGTTTTAGAACTATTGAAAAACCCACCATAAAATCTGATCGCATGAATAGTCGCCATTTCGAACTCTCTTATTGCTCTATATCTTTGAGTCGATTGAGTTTTCTTCCAATTAACATTTCTATAAAAATTGATTTCTGAAAAAGTTTGATTTCTATTTGAACTAAAAGCAACAGTGTCATAAGCGGAAAAATAAAATGTCATAGTTTTCTTTTTGTTCATATATCCTACTATCTTGTCTTGATACAATTCGAGAACATCATAATACATATTGCTAGACATTATAGATTTTTTGCGATATTCTGCAGGTATTTGTATTACTTCAATAATTTTGCTTTCAATTTCTTTGCTATCTTCTGTTTCATTTTTTGAAATACTTAAATCAAAATGCTCAACAAATCGTTCAAAAGATTTAAGAGCATTAATGACAGTATTGTGAGACTTGTAGCCATATTCTTCTTTTGCTCCACCAATATCATATTCACTAACAATTCTTCCAATGTTATCAGCCAAGCTATTTATCGTTATATTTTCCCATTCGCATATATTATTAATGCTTTTTATGTAAGCATAAACTGTACTTGGGTGTCCGCTCGGAGTTGTTTTTTTATAACCTTGTTCAATAAGATACTTTTCAAATCTTTTTTCCAAATACATCCCTCATTTGTAATAAATCTAATTTCCATCTAATTATACTATAAGCAACACAAAAAGTCCATAGTTTCGGCAAAAAACATTTCAATTATTACATTTTCAGCACTGTGCTCTGATGTGGCAATCTACTTCTAGTGGATATCCACGAAGAATAAAAAACCAACACTTTAAAATCGCGGTAGAAAAATATTCCCAAAAAAGCAACACCTATAAATGACACTTATAAAAAAGGCTCCCTTGTGTAAAGGGAGCTGTCA
>JAZOMN010000151.1:0-1202 GCA_045654005.1 Clostridia bacterium | reverse complement strand
AGATTACTGTCAAATAAATCATTTTTTGCAATACTCTTACCATTATACATATAAACCGCATTATCGCTTAGTTTATAATTTATTGTTTTACCTGTTGTTTCATTTGTAACAGAAATATTTGTTCTTGTAAAAGTATTTATGTCTTTAGGAGAAATAACAACTTCGTTAAGTTCAGATTTAGACATAAAGTGTTGAATAATCTGATTAACATTATATTCATCGTATTTTACATAAGCAATTACAGATAAACCAATCATACTTTTAATTTCTTCGAAATTGCCTACTTTATAATCTTTTGTAATACCACCTGATGTAATTTCAATTTTATCTTCAGGAAGTTGGCTTTCATTGTTATCAAGTCTTGTAGTAGAATTTGCTGTTACCATACCTGTAACTTTGGTAATCTTCATATAATCAGATAACAGATTGTGACCTTGATTTATGTAATAAGATTCTTCACCGTTTTTCTTTTCCATTAAATCTACTTCAAGAGCGTTATAAAGGATTTGTGCTATTATTTTTCTTGGAGCAGGTTGAGTTTGTGCCATTTCAGCATTTTTAAGTAACCCTAAATCTCTGCCTTGTGTTACATATCCATCAGGCCATCCGCCTTTTTCTATTGCAACACTTTCATAACCAAGCATAGCAACAACCATTTTAACCGCCTGTTCAAATGTTACAGGTGCTTCAGGACCGAAAGTACCGTCACCAAAACCTTTGATTATACCCATATTGCTTGCTGTTTTAATATCATATACTGCCCAGTGATTATTTGCAACGTCGGTATAACCAGAATCTGCAACTTCAGTGCCGGTTATACTTAAGTTTAATAATCTCATAAGTAATGAAGTTAATTCTGCTCTTGTAACTTCTTTATCCGGTTTAAACTGACCATCTTCATAACCTTTGATAATTCCAAGTGAAGATAAAACATCAATTGCTTCACCATTGTTATTATCTTTTGCTACATCCGGGAAATTTAATGCAAAAACCTGCATTGAAAAGAATAGACTTACGCATAATAGAATTGATAAGATTTTTTTTGTATTTTTCATATTGATCCTCCTTTGTATGTAAATCTTATTTATATAGTAACACATTAAGTGTTATTATTCAATATATTTTTTTTATTATTTATTTAGAAATTTTTTCATTCTTAAATCTTCGCCTATAAATTCTAAAATATCAAATTCTCCTATAAA
>JAZOMN010000150.1:0-4570 GCA_045654005.1 Clostridia bacterium | reverse complement strand
GTTCTTATACCTTATTTTTTGGTTGAAACAAATCGGATTTAATTATTCTTCTTGATTTTTTTTATATAGTCATTATTTGCACGGTCTGGGCAATTTTAACATTCCTCATTTAAAATTTACTGATATAGCCCTGTACAAATACAAATAATACAATAAGAGGCATAATATATGTTACATATATTCTTAACCATTTAGGAAATTTTAATCCTTTTCCTGTGTTTGCTTCGTTTATAAAATTATTAAATCCCCAACCGTATCTTGTTGTACAGAAAACAAGATACACTAAAGAACCTAACGGAAGCAGATTATTACTTACTATAAAATCTTCTAAGTCCATAATATTTGAACCTGCGCCAAGAGGTGTTATACCACTTAAAACATTAAATCCAAGTGCACATGGCAAAGATAAAATTATTATTAAGAATATATTTATTATAACCGCTTTTTTTCTTGAGAAACCCCATAAATCCATCGCAAAGGATATAATATTTTCAAAAACAGCAATTACAGTTGAAAGTGCGGCAAAAGACATAAATACAAAGAACAATGTTCCCCATATTCTTCCGCCTGTCATTGAATTAAAAATATTAGGAAGTGTTATAAATACTAAATTAGGACCACTGTCTGCACTTACTCCAAAAGAGAAGCAGGCAGGGAAAATTATAAGCCCTGATAGTATGGCAACAAGAGTATCAAGTAACAATATATTTGCTGATTCGCCGAGTAGCGCCCTGTCTTTATCTATATAACTTCCGAAAATTGCCATTGAGCCGATACCTATACTTAAAGTGAAAAACGCTTGTCCCATAGCGGCAGATACTACTTCAAAAATTCCTGCATCTGCCATCTTTTTAAAATCGGGCAGAAGGTAAAACTTAAGACCTTCACTTGCGCCCGGAAGTGTTACAGCACGGATAACAAGAATAAACATTATTACAAAAAGGCTTGACATCATTATTTTTGTAATTTTTTCAACGCCTTTCTGAAGTCCCATAGCGCAAATTCCAAAGCCAAGTAAAACGGTTATTATCATCCATATTATAAGAGTTTGAGGGTTTGCAACCATATTTTCAAATATCGTTACAATCTCGTTAGGATTTTTTCCCATAAACTCTCCTGATGCCATTTTAACAAAATATAAAAGCATCCATCCACCAATAGTTGTATAGAACATCATAAGAAGATAGTTTGCAATCATAGCAAAATATCCGAATACATGCCATTTTGTGCCTTTTGGCTCTAACTTTTCAAAAGATTTGGCAACACTTAACCTACTTGCTCTTCCAACTGCAAATTCCATTGTCATAATCGGAAGCCCAAGTACAAGTAGGAAAAACAAATAAATAAGTACAAAAGCAGCACCACCGTACTGACCTGTTATATGAGGAAATCTCCACACATTACCAAGACCTATCGCACAGCCTGCTGAAATTAAAATAAAACCTAATCTTGACGATAATTTTTCTCTTTCTTTCATTTTTTATCCCCTCTTTAAACATTTTTTAAATATTTCAACTTCGGTTTCATAATCAACATCAAACGGACATACCAAAGCGTTTTTAGACATAATTGTTGTTTTTGTCCACTCTTTAATTTCATCCGTTGTTATACCGCAAGGAAACTCTATTATTTCATTTATATAATTTTCAAATTCCTCTATCGAATTAAAACCAAGTGCTTTTAATATATTTGATACTTTATCATTACTGACTTCGCTTGTTCTTTTTAAATATTCAATAAGAAGTGTGCCGTTAGCCTGACCGTGAGGAATATTTTTATAATAAGTAAGCGGATAACCCATTGAATGAATAATCGTTGTACCTGTATGGGCAATTACTGCACCACCAATAGTCGAGCCGTATAAAAGTTCTGTACATGACGGAATGTCAAATTCTCCATTTATAAATCTGGCTTTATGGTTGCTAAGAAGTTCAAGTCCTTTTAAGGCATAAGAATCGGTTTTCTCGCTTGATTTTTTATTTGTATAGCCTTCAATAAGATGGCACAAGGTATCAACAAAAGTATTTCGTGCAATATTTAAAGGAAGATTTAGAGTATATCTTCCGTCAATAAAGGCTTTCTTATAAAAAACTCTTTGAGATGCAAATGACTTTTTATTTTTTTCTTTATGAAGAGTAAGAATGGAATACTGAGTTGCTTCCGAGCCTGTCCCTGCAGTTGTTGGAATTGCAATCATTGGTAAAGGCTCATTTTCAAAATTATCTGAAAAAATATCATAAACATCAAAAGAAGAATTTTCTTCTGGAGGGTTTTTTGCATAAACGGCTATCGCTTTTGCGGCATCAAGGGGCGAGCCTCCGCCTATACCGATTAAAAAGTCTGCATTGATGCTTCGTGCCACTTCCCCTGCCTCAACGGTTTCTTCTATTGTAGGATTGTTTGAAATTTTATTATATATTACATAGGGAATACCTTTTGTATCAAGCACTTTTACAACATCGTCCAAAGCCCCTGATTTTTCTCCTGACGCTCTTCCTGTCACAATCATTGCTTTTTTCCCTATTATAAGTTCATCGGGATTTTTAAAAAGCACATTCTCTCCCATGAAAATTTTTGTCGGTATTAAATTTTTTATCATTGTTGTTTTCCCCTTATTGTTTTTTATTGTTTTTTGCTGTATTATGTGATATAATGATTTCATCAAAGATGAAATCAGCGATATAAATTCCTTGTGGAATTTGCGATATACCTTACGGTGCGATATATCCCAACGGATGCGATATGTCGCTAAAGCGACGAGGGTGAAACGAGGTGTTAAATATGAATTTAATTATAAATATTCTTATTTTTCTTTTGTTCATCATTACACTTATTTTTATTCTTCTTTGTATTCCTGCAACTTTATATATCGAAAAAAATCAGGGAGAAAAACTTAAACTTAAAGTTTCATATCTTTTTATAAAGCAGGATTTATTAAAAATAAGCAAAAAGAAAAAAACGGATAAAAAAGCCCAAAAATCTACAGAAAAAAAGACTGAAGAAAAAGTCTCTTTTACTAAAAAAATAACCCACTACTGCTACATTATATCAGAAGGCTTAAAGGAAGTTAATTATATACTTTCTAAAACAAAAGTTCAAAACCTTTATTTAAAGATTCTTTGTGCCGAAGGTGATGCGGCATTTCGTGCCATTGCTTTTGGATTAGTTTCCTCTGCAGTTTATCCGCTTCTTGGCCTTATTGAAAATAAAACGAAAGTGACGGATGGTGCATTCGATTTAGATTTAAAATGCGATTATAATGCTTCTGAAAGCGAATATGCTTTTAATGTTACTATTAAACTCACTTTAATTTTCGCCGTAATCGGTGGGTTAAGATTTTACTTTAAATTTAAAAAATAGATACTTAGAATGGGGAACGCATAAATGCGTTCCCTGCAACAATTAAGAATTACGCATTAAAAATTATTCCAGATATTCTTTCTCCCTTAGATACTTCTCGTCGTCTGTAAGTTCATATAAAACATCAAGGCAATACATTGCGCTTTTATTATTAAGGTTTTTCTGTAGTTCATAAGATAAATCGTAAATCATCCCTAAAACTTCAGAATTTAGTGAAAACTCAAAACCGTCTTTTTTAAGTGTTTCTATTATTTCTTCTGTTGCAGGCGGATTTAAAATATCCTCTTTTTGTAAGATATATTCTATTCCCTCTTTTGCAACAGGTGTTTCTAAAATACTTTCACTCACATAGTAAAGTGCAATAGCGGTTTTATAATCTTCTTTTAATCTGTAATACTCCCCTAAATATGCGTAATATTTAGAGTAAGAAACCTTGTCAAGAATGTAGTTCCTTACAGCTTTAAGTACTATCCCAAGTTTATTTATTTCTTTTGTCTTTATAAAAAGCCTTGCAAGTTCATAAAAAACATTAGGGTCGCAAGGATTCCAGTATAGTGCTTTTTGTAGTGCTTCTTCACACTCTTCGTAACGTTCATAAGCCATATCTATATGCCCTTTTGATAAATACAGAGTACGGTAATCTATATCGCATCTTCTCATATATTTTTCGGGTTTTAGAAACATATCGTATAAATAAAACTGAATGGGTGTATCGAAAGTGAAAAATCTTTCATTATCGGTTTCTTTATACATTCCGTTATATTCCTCTAAAAGTTCTTCGATTATTTCGTACGCACCGTCATAATCATCTTCTTTTATATATTCGCTTATTTCTTCTATCTCGTCATTTAATCTTTCTAAATCTATCATCAAAGGCTACCTCCGGAAATGTCATCATTTATTTCTTCTATATCCGTCTTTAAAATATAATCATAAAAAAGAAGATTTTTAGGTAAAAATACTGATACTGCAGCAATTGGCCAGAAATATACTGCTATAATCTTAAAAAAAGGTCTTAAAATTTTCGAAGCAGTGCCTTTTCCTTTATAGGTAAGTTTTAAGTTGAATATTTTTTTACCTACACTTGTACCTATTATTTCGCACACAATATAATAAATAAATAAAAACATTATTGTAATAAATGTTATATTAAACTGAAGCTCAGTATATGATATTTTAAAATTCTCAACATTAGTAGACTGCCATATAT
>JAZOMN010000149.1:0-14722 GCA_045654005.1 Clostridia bacterium | reverse complement strand
TGAAATGTTTGCATTAAAAAGCAAACGTTAATGACGCAAAAGATACCATTCGGTCTTTTGCGTTTTTTCGTCCAATCCAAACAATTTTTCCTGCCTTTAAGTTTAATGGTCAAGGCATCGAGCCTTGACCATTAAAAAAGCCGTAAAAAGTTGTCTGGACCGTAAAACAGGAAAATAATTAAGATACAATTGTAGGGTAGGTACTTGCTCCTGATAAGAGATATAATTTGTAAATTTTACGGTCAGATAAAAAGAGTGGATATTAGATAAATGTTCGCTCTTTTTTGTTTGTAATATCAAAATTCTTGTTTTTTTAAAATTTATATGATACAATAAATTTGCGACACAATCGAATAATATTCTGCCATTGTGGGGAAATACATTGATAAAAGGTGTTTTCTCTTTTTACTCATACCATAATGGCAGAGATTGTGTCGCAACAATGGGGGAATTCACTTTTTTATGCGTTCTCTTATTGAGGGCGCATTTTTTAATTGTAGATAACAGGGAAGGGACAAATGGGCGAATACAACTATATGTCTGAAAAGGACAAAGATAAATTATTCCAACTTGCTTTGGATGTTAAAAAGCACGAAGAGTATCAGGAAAAATTAAAAGAAAAAACAAATTGTTACATAAGAGAATACCCTTATGCAAAAATTATTGATTATTTTATATTAACACAATGTTTATTTAACCTTTTGTGCAAATTATATTTTGACAAAAGAACAGAACAAGGTAAAAAACTAAATCTTGCAGTTGCAATAGTTTATTGTGTTTATTCTGAACATTCTTTTTGTGATATATTAGGAACAAAATATACACAAGACTTAATTATAATAATAAAGGCATTGTATGATTTTATGGAAAAAACGGATAAATCAATAATTAAAGAAAACTGGTCAGGGGTAGAAAATATAGCAGAAATGGTTAAAACTTTTTCTGAAAATATAGAAGATATAATTTGTGAAGAAGTTTTTAGAAAAGCAGAAGAATTTATAAAAAATCTTTGATGTGCTTAAGGATTGAAAAAAAGTTGCTCAAAAGGGGACAGACCCTTTTTTGAGCAACTTTTAATTTAATTAAAAAGTTTTTTTAGTTCTTCGTTATATACTTTAAGTTTTTCTTCTGACTGTTTATCAGACGGAGTTTTTACCATAATATAACCTTTGATTTTAGGTTCTGTGCCTGACGGTCTTATAAAGAGTGTAGTATCGTCGGAAAGTTCAAATCTTAAAACATCAGCTGAGGGAAGTCCGTCAACGCTTTCTTTGTAGTCAATAACTTTTGTTACAGAAAAACCGCCAAGAGTTTTCGGGGTGTTGTTTCTTAAATCAATCATAATGTTTTTGATTTTTTCCATACCCTCTAAACCTTCAAATGAAACGGAAATAACCTGTTCTTTAAAATATCCGTATTTTTCATAAAGGCTTTCCATAGCGTCATATAAAGTCATACCTTTTTTGTCATAGTATCCTGCCATTTCAGCAATAAGAAGACAAGCGTTGACACCGTCTTTATCTCTTGCGTGAGTACCGCTTAAGTAACCGTAACTTTCTTCAAAACCAAATAGGAAAGTATGGCTTGAATCTTTTTCGTATTCCTTTATTTTTTCGCCGATAAATTTAAAACCGGTAAGAACGTCAACCATTTTCACATTAAAACTGTCACAAATATCTTTCGCCATTTTGGTTGAAACAATTGATTTTATAACTGCACCGTTTTTCGGTAATTTCCCTTGATCTTTTAAACCATCTAAAATATAATGAGTAAGCAATGCGCCTACCTGATTTCCCGTCATACATACAAAGTCGTTATCTTTGTTTTTAACCACTATTCCCACACGGTCACAGTCAGGGTCAGTTCCTAAAATCAAGTTCGCACCGTCGGCTTTGGCATATTCCATTGCAATGTTAAATCCCTCTTTGTCTTCAGGGTTAGGAGATTTAACGGTTGAGAACATCGGGTCAGGCATTTCCTGCTCTTTTACAACGCATAAATTGTTAAAACCTGCTCTTTTTAAAACTTCTCTTACAGGTTTGTTACCTGTGCCGTGAAAAGGTGTATAAATTATTTTAATATCTTTATTTATATCTTTTCTTATTTGTAACTTTAAAACTTCGTTTATAAAAAGTTCATCAATTTCTTTTCCTATAATATTTATAAGAGGATGATTGTCTTCTGCTCTTTTAACATCGAAAATCGAAAGGGATTCCATAATTTCAAATACTTTTCCTGCTTCTTTTGGTGGAAGTTGTGAGCCATCTTCCCAATATGCTTTGTATCCGTTGTATTTATATGGATTATGACTTGCAGTGATAACAACACCGGCAATAGTTTTTAATTCTCTTATAGCAAAGGATAATTCAGGAACAGGTCTTAAACTCTCAAAAAGATAAGCCTTAATTCCGTTTGCCGCAAGAACTTTTGCCGTTTCCAAAGCGAAAACATCAGAGTTTTTTCTTGAGTCATATGCGATAACAACGCCTCTTTCCTCTCCGCCTGCACTTTTTATAACTTCGCTTAACCCTTGTGTCGCAAGACCAACAACGTATTTATTCATCCTGTTTGTTCCTGCGCCGATTATTCCTCGAAGCCCTGCCGTGCCAAATTCTAAAAGTTTAATAAATCTTTCTTTGATTTCCTTGTCATTACCTTTTATTTCTAAAAGTTCTTCTTTAAGTTCCTGGTCTAAATTTTCGTAGTTTAACCATTTTTCGTATTCTTTAATATACATAGTCATCAATCCTTATATCTTATTATTAATTATTTCACTTATTAACTTATGACCTTTTTCAAAATATATGCCTGAATTTTCGGCATCTTTTTCAGAATATATGTAATTATTCTTTTCATCCTTGTCAGACTCTTTTACAAGTACAAACGGCACCGGTTCGCTTGTGTGGGTTTTTAGTGCGATAGGAGTAGGATGGTCAGGAAGTACAAGCAGTCTGAATTCTTCCTTAGTTTCAAGAAGATATTCGTATATAGGTTTTATAACTTTTCTATCAATAAGTTCAATTGACTTAACTTTGTCTGAAAGGCTTCCCTGATGACCGCTTTCGTCTGCCGCCTCAATGTGAAGATAAAGATACTCGTCGCCGTTTTTTAAAGCTTCAATCCCTGCTTTTGCCTTTGCCGAAAAGTCGGTATGCACATTTCCTGTAGCGCCCTCTACATCTATGCTTTTAAGACCGCTTAAAATGGCTATCCCCTTAATTAAGTCAACCGCTGAAATAACGCTTCCCGTTACGCCAAATTTTTCTTTATAGTTTTCAATGCTTGGTTTTG
This sequence comes from Clostridia bacterium, assembly GCA_045654005.1. Taxonomy (GTDB): domain Bacteria; phylum Bacillota; class Clostridia; order UMGS1840; family HGM11507; genus SIG450. The sequence goes on along the minus strand of JAZOMN010000149.1, from coordinate 11,431 downwards.
TACCCTCTCCCCAAACCCATATAGAGTTCGCAGGATTTTTGCCCTCTTTAATTCTATTTAAATTAACAGGGTGGTTTTTTAAAATCTCATAACTTCTTTCCATTAGTGAAAGAATAGATTTATCTATAGGAAGATAATCTTTAATAACTTTATCCGATATATCGTGAGGAGGGATGAGTGGCCCTGCTTTTTTTAAATCTTTTCTTAAAAGCAGATGACGGTAACTTACTCCCGAAAACAAAGAGTAAATTTCATCTTCAAGTTCGCATTTTAAAGTTTGGATAATTTCTCTTGCCTCATCTGTTGAGATTTCTCCTGCGCTGTAATCAACCATAGTTTTATCACAGTAATTTTCTTCGTCTGATAAAGTAACAAGATTTGCTCTGTATGTGATATCTGTATCGTTTAAATTAACCCCTATACTTGCGGCCTCAAGTGGAGAACGCCCACTGTAATTTTCGCTCGGATCAAAACCCATAACACAAAGATTGGCAACATCACTTCCGGGTTTTAACCCTTCATATACTGTTCTTATTTTTCCCATAACACCGATTTTTGCAAATTTATCCATATATGGTTTGTTTGCAATTTCCAAAGGAGTTTTATTGTTTATTTCGGGAATGGGATGGTCTGCCATACCGTCTCCTAAAATAATTACATATTTCATTTAAATCACCATTTTTCAAAATATTACTTATATATTTTATTATAATAAATTTTAAAGGTATATTCAAGTTAAATTTATAGTTGTAATAACGAATATATGTAAAAAAATTGTGGATATATGCACAAAATTAACAAAAATGAAATTTCAAGTAAAATAAAGAAAAACAAAGAAAACAAGAGGAAATTAATGATATATTGAAAAAACGCGCTTTTATTGGCTCTTGTTAATATGGTTTGTATGTGTTATAGTAATTGAATAAACAAATGTATATGTGGGGTGAACAGGAAAATGCCCGGTAGGGATAAACTCTATATTGTATCAAAAGAGGCTCTTTCAGAAGTTCTTAAAAAAACTTTATATGCAAAAGAACTTCTTGAAACAAAAAAAGTTGCCAACACAACAGAAGCAATTAAAAAAGCGGGGATTTCCCGTGGTGCTTTTTATAAATATAAAGACCTTATAATGCCGTTTTACGATATGCAGTCTGAAAAGAAGATTACTTTTTTAATGGTGCTTGAAGATGTAAAAGGTGTTTTGTCTAAAATATTAAATATTATGGCAAAATATAATGTAAATGTTATTACAATAAATCAGAATGTTCCTATTGATAAGGTTGCAAATGTAACAATAACGGTTGACACATTTGAAACTAAAATCAAAGCGGAAGACTTGCTTAAAAAAATAGGTGGAGTCGATGGTGTTAAAAAAATAGACATCATTTCCAGTGGAACATAAAATAATAGAGAGGAAGATTTTTAAGATATGGCAAAAGTTGCAGTATTGGGATACGGAGTTGTAGGTTCAGGAGTAGTTGAAGTTCTTAATACCAATAAAGATTCGATTTTTAAAAAAGTATCGGAAGAGGTAGAAGTTAAGTATATACTTGATATAAGAGAATTTGAAAACGACCCGTACGGGCATCTTGTAACAAAAGACTTTGATAAAATTTTAAATGACGATGAAGTTTTAGTAGTTGCAGAAGTTATGGGCGGACTTAACCCTGCTTATGAATTTACTAAAAAACTTCTTGAATCAGGAAAGCATGTTGTTACATCAAATAAAGAACTTGTAGCAACTTACGGTACCGAACTTTTAAAAATAGCAAGAGAAAATAATGTTAATTACTTATTTGAAGCAAGTGTTGGCGGAGGTATTCCTATTATAAGACCTCTATATCAGTGCCTTTCTGGTAATGAAATAGCAAAGGTTACAGGAATATTAAACGGAACGACTAATTATATTTTAACTAAAATGTTTAAAGAAGGGGTTTCTTTTTCGGAAGCACTTTCAGATGCCCAGGCTAAAGGCTACGCAGAAAAAAATCCTGCTGCCGATGTTGAGGGGCATGACGCCTGCAGAAAAATTGCTATTCTGACATCTTTAGTTTACGGAAAAAATGTTGACTATAAAAAGATAAATACAATAGGTATAACCGATATTGACTCTTTGGATGTAAGTTATGCTGAAAAACTTGGCGGGGTTATAAAATTAATCGGTCAGTCTGAAATTGAAAACGGCAGTGTTTATTCTTCGGTTGAACCTGCAATTTTACAAACGAATCATCCACTTGCAAATATTGAAGATGTATTTAACGGCATACTTGTAAACGGAAATGCTATAGGCGATGTTATGTTTTACGGAAGAGGTGCAGGTAAACTTCCTACAGCAAGTGCTGTTGTTGCCGATATTATCGATGCACTAAGAAATAAAGACGGAAGCGAAAAATATTTCTGGGAAGATTCAAAATCTGATTTTGTTGCGCCTTATAGCGAAATCAAATCTTCTTATCTTGTTCGAATGGAAGGAAACTTAGATAAAGTTAAAATAGAAAAAGTTTTCGGCGATGTAGAAACTTGTGTAATAAAAGAGGGCGAATTTGCTATTGTAACTCCTTTTATTACTAACAATGAAGTAGAACAAATTTTAAAAGAATTTAATGTAATTAAGAAAATAAAGGTTATTAAATAAGGGGGATTAATATGAGCCTGATAGTTCAGAAATTCGGCGGTTCATCTGTTGCCGATGCAAAAAAGATTTTTAATGTTGCAGGCAGAATAACAGATGCTTATAACGAAGGCAATGATGTTGTTGTAGTAGTTTCCGCTATGGGCGACACTACTGACGACTTAATAGAAAAAGCCAGAGAAATTAACGATAAGCCGTCAAGAAGAGAAATGGATGTTTTATTATCAACAGGTGAGCAAATAACAATATCGCTTCTTGCTATGGCACTTGAAAAAATGGGTTATCCTGTAGTATCTTTGACAGGATGGCAGGTTGCAATGATTACTGACAGCAATAATTCAAAAGCAAGACTTAAAACTATTAAAACACAAAGAATTTTAAGCGAACTTGACAAGAAAAAAATTGTTATTGTTGCAGGATTTCAGGGCGTTAATGAATATAATGATATTACAACGCTTGGAAGAGGCGGTTCTGACACAACTGCAGTTGCACTTGCTGCAGCATTAAAAGCAGATGTGTGCGAAATTTATACAGATGTTGACGGTGTTTATACTGCTGACCCAAGATTTGTTAAAGGCGCTAAAAAACTTAATGACATTTCTTATGACGAAATGTTGGAACTTGCATCGCTTGGTGCAAATGTTCTTCACAACCGTTCGGTTGAACTTGCAAAAAAATATAATGTTAATATGGAAGTTAAATCAAGTTTTGAAAAAATAGAAGGAACCAAGGTTAAGGAGGTTAGTCTTGTGGAAAAGATGTTAGTTAGAGGTGTAGCGAGAGATAATGATGTTGCGAGAATTTCTGTTATAGGTATTCCTGATGAACCGGGAAAAGCGTACAGAGTGTTCAATCTTCTTGCAAAAAACAATATAAGTGTTGATATAATTTTACAATCAATAGGCAGAGATAATACAAAAGATATTTCGTTTACAGTATGTATGGACCAACTTGACGAAGCGGTTAGAGTACTTAGCGACAATCTTGCAGTTTTAGGTGCTAAAGAAGTTAAATCAAGAAGCGATATTTCAAAAGTATCTATCGTTGGTGCAGGTATGGCTTCCAATCCTGGTGTTGCAGCAAAAATGTTTGAAGCATTATATGATGCACAAATCAATATCCATATGATTTCAACATCTGAAATTAAAGTAAGTGTTTTAATTAACGAGAAAAATGCGGAAAAAGCAGTGGAAGTAATACACGATAAATTTTTCAACGATTAAAAAGTCTTAAAAAAAGCGTATATTAAGCCTAAAAAACCCTCGACGTATCTTTATACGCCTTCGGGCTTACGGGTGCTAAACACTTTTAGTTTAGCACCTTTTTTATGCTTAATCTCCATCTTTTTTTAAGACTTTTTTAAATTATATCTCTATAATTGTCATTCTGAGCAAGGCGAAGAATCTTTTTTGAAGAATAAATTATAAAAATTAAAAAAAATAAATTTTACAGTTTGTTTTTTGAATAAAAAAATTTTTATCTCTAATAATAATAAAAAATAAATATTGGAGGTAATAAAATGATTGATAAAATTGCACTTATTCTTATAATTATTGGAGCACTTAACTGGGGCAGCGTAGGGATATTCGGTTTTGATGCTGTGGGTTGGCTTTTTGGAGGGCAGTTAGCAATCCTTTCAAGAATTATTTTTACCCTTGTCGGCCTTGCCGGTCTTTGGTCAATTACTATGTTATTCAAGGATAAAAGATAAATCAGTAAAATCATTATTTGAAAAAAATTGCACCAAAAAGGTTTTGTGCCTTTTTGGTGCAAATTTTATTTGTAAAATCACTTGATTTTATATGCAATATAGTGCATAATATAAATTGAATTATTACAATTTAAAAATAGTACGGAGGGATTTATTTGGAATACTTCTGGCTGGTCTTGTTTATCTTCTTTTTGGTTGGAGTTTTGTTTTTATATTCTAAAAAAGGGATAAAATACAGTATAGGTTTTACATATATAGTAAGCATAATAGTTTCAGCAAGATTATTTTACGAATATCAGGGAACTGCATCAATACTTAACTGCCTTGTTTTTTCTGCCCAGATGTTTACATTCGGTGTTAACGGAAAAGAACTTGTCGAGATTATTTATACAATCAGCGAAAAAATTTCATATTTTTATATTATTTGTGTATGGGCAGTATATCTTGTATCTCCCGTACTTATGGTAAGTGTTGTATTATCTTTTATAAAAAAGGGGCTTGACAGGCTTTCTTTAAAAACCCTTTCTAAAAAAGATATATATATCATTTCTGAAAAAAATGAGAATTCTTTAATACTTGCCTCGGATATTATAAAAAGCAGGGAAAATTCAGTTGTAATATTTTCAAAGACGGACAGTGAAGATATCTCATCTCGTCAACTTTGCGTCGGTAAAAGCGAATTTGAAATATTAAAACTCCTTAATAAAAACAATAATGTACATATTTGCTTTAATGATACTGATTCGGGAATACTTCTTGATAAACTTAAGAGCTTTATACTCGGTGATATCACAAAAAAAGTTGAAATTTGTGTTTTTACAGATAATGAAATTGTTTTTGAGGTTGTTGACGGAATAAATAAAACTTTAGAAAACTTATATATTAAAATTATCAGCGTGAATGCAATTCTTATGAAAAATATCCTGTGGGATTATCCGCTTTATAAGAGTATGAATAAAAAAGAAGAACTTAATGTATCTGTGTTCGGGGTAGGAGAGTTCGGCGGATATTTTGCAAAAAATACGCTGTGGTGCGGAGTGCTTCCTTTTTGCAAATTAAAACTTAATCTTATAGATAAAGACAGTGAAGAAGATATTTTTGGAAGAGTATCTGATAATATACCGAAAGAATATTTTGATATTGAAGTTTTTTCAGAAAATATCCACGCATCCGACCTTAATGAAAAACTTGAAAAGACCCGTGTTGTAAATTCGGATTATATTCTTGTCGCAATGGGTAACGATGACCTTAATATTAAGGTTTCAAGAAAATTAAGACTTTATTTTGGAAGAAACGGAAGAAACCCTTTTATACTTACAGTTTTAAAAAATCAAAGTAAGTTCAGCGTTATGAAAGATGTTCTTAAAAACGAGGGAATTGAAGTTACGGGCGGCGCACTTAATATATACGGTTATAAATATATATTTGAAGACAGATTTTTTGACAAGGCATATAAAATATATGACTTTATATGCAAAAATTATAATGAGGTTGCAACTATAGAAGGTTTTTATAAGCAAAGCCAACTTGATATTTTATCTTCTTATGCAAGTGCAATTCATAATAAGTATAAGGTATTTGCTTTAACAGGCAAAGAAAACCCAACTGCCGAGGAGATAAATGATAAATTAACTCATAATCGTTCTTCTTTAGTTGAAACGGAGCATCAAAGATGGGTTAATTTTGAAGTTTTAAAAGGGTATGTCGGAGTTCCTCAGGATAAACTTTATGACTTTTTAATAAATAACAGCACATCTAAAAAGAGACATCGAAATGATGAACTTAAAATCCATGCTTGTATAACTGATGTTGCAGGTGTTAAAAAACTTGATCAAATGCTTGAGGAGAATTTTAATAAAAAGCCAAATCTTATTAAAAACGATGAAGATATAATTGATAATCTGGCAGACTTATATGGAGAATAAAGTTATGTATAAACCAAATCCTGAAGATACAAGTAAAATAAAATTACCAAAGGAAATTGAAGACCTTACCGAAATGATAGCCAAAAACACTCACGAAAACTGGGCGAAAGGCAAAATGGAAGAAGGCTGGGTCTTAGGGGATAAAATTGATGATAAAAAACTAACGCATCCTTGCCTTGTCGAGTACGAAAAACTATCAGATAAAGATAAAGAGTATGACAGGGTAACCGCAATGGAAAGTATAAAATTTTTAATAAAAAAGGGATATAAAATAACAAAAGAATAGGGGATTACTTATGAAAAGAGTTGTTTGCATTTTAATGCTTTTAATTTTAGTATCGGCTAACTTAATCGCTTACGGTTTTGTTTATCCGACTTATGAAGGGGCAAATAAAAATGAGGTTACATATACTGAAAGGATAAATATCGTATTTGACAATTCGGGGCATGAAAATGTCAAGGAATGCTTTCAGAATATTATGATGGCATCGGCTATTGCGGAAAATACTAAAATTTGGGTATATCCTGTTGCGGGTGGTGTAGAACCTATTTTGGTTGAGCCTACCGGAGAATTTGTGGAGAAGTACTTTAATCTTTATTCAAAATCAAGCAATGAATTTAAGAGTGAAAATATAGTAGAAAAAGCCATTATAGATCTTAGTACAGATACAACTGTTTCTACAAAAAGACTGTTTTTAGCTGTAGATTATCAAACAGAACAGATAAGGAATGAATATAATATTGGCGGACTGAAAAATTATATGGCTATGTATCCGGATATAACCTTTTCTGTTTTTTTAAATGGGTTGCGTATGTACAACTCAAGTGATTATCGAAACAAGGCAAATTTTGAGTATGTAGAAGATAAAAGCATCTATACCTTTTTGCTCCTAAAAAACGGCTATTCCTCCTGCGAGGGCGCGTATAATAAGGAAAATGGAGTCTTAAAAATTGATAAGGGTAAGGCAGGGAACAATATTGCAATCTACGCAAAAGGCGACAAATCTGAGAATGTACAGGTTGCAAAATATGAACATGAAACTAAACTTATCGACCTTTATATAAGTGGTTGTATGATGAATCAGAAAGGTTATGAAACATATCTTTCAAAATCCAAAGTAAAAGGTGTTGCCTTAAGTTATAATAATTTTTCAATGGAATATGATGATAAATATTATAACTGTTCAATGGCAGTTTTTACGGCTGACGGAACAACCGTAAATCCCTTAGAAGAAGATATATACATACCTGTTATCAATGCGGATACCGTAACGGTTTATTACAGAAATCAAAAAGGTGCAGGAGTTTGCTCGGAGAATACTACATATAAAACTGAACAAGATAAAAAACTACTTAACGCATACGCTCCTTTTATTGATAAAGAAGAAGAAAAAAAAGAAGACTTGACTTCCAAAGAATCTATTTTCGACGTAACCTCTTCATCATCTTCTTTGAGAAAAACCAATGAAAAAAGTGCGTTCCAGAAAGTTCTGTCAGTAATTCTTGGAATTTTAGCAACTATACTTTCTCTTATTATAAGACTTATAAAGATAGCTATATTTGTATTTATCGTTCTTCTTATTTTTGTACCTAAAGTAAGAAGTTATGTTCAGCTTAAAATTTTAAGTTCGAAATTCGCACCATATTATGAAAAACTTGTTGTAAAAATAAAGAAAATAATTTCAGACATAGCGGGTGCAGGTGTTAAAATCAAAGGAGATGCTGACTTAAACGGAGATTATATATTTATCTCAAAAGCAAGTGCTGATATGGGACTTCCTAATAACAGAATATCTTTAGTTATAAAAGAACTTGAAAAAAGAGGAATTAAATGTTGGCTTTCCGAAACAGGAATTAAAGCAGGGCAGAATTATAATGCAGTGCTTCCTGTTGCTATAAGAAACTGTAAAATGTTCTTATTATTCATTTCACCTATGGCGGTAAAATCTTCAGACGTTGTTTCTGAAATCGGTACAGCAAAAGAGTATAAAAAACCTATAGTTCCTGTCCAGATTGAACAGTTTGATTTATTTAAAATGTATTCCGACTGGGCTTATATGTTAAAACAGTACCAGAAAACCGATTTATTCTCGTCTAAAGAGGAAGATATAAAAGCAATATGCGACCAGATAGAATCAGCATATAAGAGTATATAAAGGAGAAGCATAAATGTCTCAGCTAAAAAGTTTATTTTCCGAAATGGAACTTAATATAACCGATTTGCAAGAGGAACAGTATAATAAATATACCGACCTTTTAATCGACTATAATACAAAAGTTAATCTTACATCTATTTTAGAGCCTTCCGAGATTAACTTAAAGCACTATCTTGACAGTGTTCTTCCCATCCTTTCGGGGCGATTTGAAGACGGTATGAAAGTAATTGATGTAGGATGTGGGGCGGGGTTTCCGTCAGTTCCTTTAAAAATTTATATGCCCTCTTTAGAGTTTACTTTGCTTGATTCTCTGAATAAAAGAATAAACTTTTTAAATATTTTAATAGATGAACTTAATCTTTCCAAAATATCGACAGTTCATTCCCGTGCGGAAGATGCAGGGCATGACCAAGAGTTCAGGGAAAAATATGATATTTGTGTTGCCCGTGCAGTTGCTTCCTTGAATGTTTTAATGGAATATTGTACCCCTTTTGTAAAAGTGGGAGGATATTTCATAGCATTAAAAGGAAAAGACGGAGAAACGGAACTTGAAAATTCAAAAAAAGCAATGGATATCCTTAATGTAGAACTTTGTGACACATTGGAATTTACTCTTCCGGGAACGGATAATCAAAGAAAAATTTATATTTTTAAAAAGGTTTCTCCTACTCCCAAAAAGTACCCAAGGCAAGCAGGGAAGCCTACAAAATCACCACTTTGACGGTTTTTGAGAGAATTTGACGAACGATTTTTCTTTACAAATTGGAAAAAAATGGATATAATAACACTGTACCAATTAAAAAAGGGCGGTGTTATTTTTTATGTTGAATATTTTTCCTGAAACAGTGGTGGACAAGCCTCGTCTTATATTCGTAAATCCCGGCAGGATTGTACCCAACAAATATCAGCCGAGAAAGGAATTTGACGAATCCAAACTCTATGAGTTGTCTCAGTCAATCAGAGAACACGGAATTTTGCAACCTCTTACCGTAAAACAGATAGAAAAAGATTTATATGAACTTATAGCAGGAGAAAGACGCTTAAGAGCCGCAAAGTTAGTTGGGCTTACAACTGTTCCTGTTATTGTTAAAAAATTCTCTCACGAAGAATCAATGGTTTTATCCATTATAGAGAATATCCAAAGGCATGATTTAAGTTATTTTGAAGAAGCAGACAGTTACAGAAAACTTATTGAAGAATGCCATCTTACTCAGGAGGAACTTGCCAAAAAACTTGGAAAAACTCAGTCAACTGTTGCAAATAAATTAAGACTTTTAAAGTTGGAGCCTGATTTAAGGCAACTGATATATGAAAATCATCTTACCGAAAGACATGCGCGTTCGATATTAAAACTTGACGAAAAAGAATTAAGAGAAAAAGCGATAAACGAAATTATATCTAAAAATCTGAATGTAGCACAAACTGAAAGTTTGATTTTAACTCTTCTGGGCGAGGTAAGAAAAGAAGGAAAGAAAAATAACACAAAATTAAGATGTATAAGCCTTTTTAAAGATTTAAGAATTTTCTCAAGTACGATAAATCAGACTGTTGATTTAATAAAACAGTCGGGTCTTATGGTTAAATCAAATAAAAAAGAAACCGAAGACTTTATTGAATATGTTATTAGAGTAGATAAAAATCTACCTAATAGATAAATCGGGAATGCAAAAAAAGTCTGAACCGCAAAAAGTACGAATTATCAATGTTAAATGCACATAAAGGTGTAGTGATTGATAATAATGTAAAGATTTTTTAAAAAATCTTTGAAATGAAATAACTTTTTGCTATGAACAAACTTAGCCACTCGACGTACTTAGTACGCCTTCGGGTAACCCAAAGCAAGGCTTTGGCTAAGTTTGTCCATTTCAAACATTTTTTCCTATTCCCTATAAAACCCCCATTCTCCATTACAGCCGTTTAAATACGGCTACTGCAAAAAGATACCCCCCTTTAGTATCTTGAAAAAGTGGGCATAATCCCCTTGACTGTAGTTTTACAGTAATGCCCCTTTTGTTTGCAGGAAAAATCTATTTTGCAAAAAACTCCGTCTGTTTTAAGGCGGAGTTTTTTGCATAAATTATCAAAAATATGAGAAAAAATAATTTAAATGGAAATATTAAAAAAAAGACTTTATTTTTTTAAATAAATAGTGTATAATTATTATGAATATTATAGTAGGGGAGAATTTTTTAAAATTCTAAAATACTAAAAAAATGAGAGGAGATACTACAATGACAAAAAATCAAGCAGTATTAAACTGGTTAGAAGAAATGAAAACTCTTTGTAATCCTGAAAAAGTTGTTTGGATTACAGGGGAAGAAGCACAGCTTGAAGCTTTAAGAGAAGAAGCATGTGCATCAGGCGAATTATTAAAATTAAATCAGGAAAAATTACCTGGTTGTTACTATCACAGAACAGCAGAAAATGACGTTGCTCGTGTTGAAGCAAGAACATTTATCTGTACACCTACAAAAGAAGAAGCAGGTCCTATCAATAACTGGATGGATCCAAAAGAAATGTATGCTAAACTAAATAAACTTTATGACAACAGCATGGCAGGAAGAACAATGTATGTTATTCCTTATTCAATGGGTCCTGTTGGTTCACCTTTCTCTAAAATAGGTATAGAACTTACTGACAGTATCTATGTTGTTCTTAACATGGCTATCATGACAAGAATCGGTACACCTGTTATGGAATCTTTAGGCGAAAATCCTGATTTCGTTAAATGTTTACACGCTAAAAAAGATGTTGATCCTGAAGAAAGATATATCGTTCAGTTCCCACAGGACAAAACAATTATGTCAGTTAACTCTGCATACGGCGGAAACGTTTTACTTGGTAAAAAATGTTTTGCTCTTCGTATTGCTTCATACCTTGGTATGCAAGAAGGCTGGATGGCTGAACACATGCTTATCTTAGGTTTAGAAAATCCTCAGGGCGAAGTTAAATACATCTGTGCTGCATTCCCATCTGCATGTGGTAAAACAAACCTTGCTATGTTAAT
>JAZOMN010000148.1:0-9788 GCA_045654005.1 Clostridia bacterium | reverse complement strand
TTTTCTATTAACTTTTCAAAAGACTCGATATGTCCGTCTTTTGCCTTTTCTATCAGTTCCTTATCAATCAAATACTTCACCTCATTTTCAAACCGTATTGAGTTCGATACTCCGACGGTTAAAATATTGCTCCGAATGCCTCGATAATATTTTTTACTTTTATTATTTCCATTCCTTCAATAAAAATGTTATTTTGCGTAAAAGGAATTACACATTTTTTGAAACCTAATTTGTGAGCTTCGGTAATTCTTTTTTCTAAAAATGATATATTTCTTACCTCGCCCGTTAATCCCAATTCGCCAAAAACGACTAAATCCTCGGGAATAGGCTTGTTTTTATAACTTGAAGCAACGGAGACAGCAATACCCAAATCACAGGCAGGTTCATATATTTTTAAACCTCCTGTAACATTTATATAAGTGTCAAGATTTGCAAGTTGTAACCCTGTTTTTTTCTCTAAAACGGCTAACACAAGATTGGAACGGTTAAAGTCAATCCCTGTTGCCATTCTTCTCGGGTTTCCGAAAGCAGAATTTGTAACAAGTGCCTGAATTTCAGCAAGTATTGGTCGTGTGCCTTCCATAGAGCATATAACAACAGTTCCTGCGGCATTTTTTGGCCTTCCTTCCAAAAACATATTGGATGGATTGTCAACCTCTTGTAAACCTTGGTCAGTCATTTCAAATACGCCTATTTCATTTGTGGAACCAAATCTGTTTTTAACTGAACGGATTATTCTGAAATTTGAGTATCTTTCCCCCTCGAATTGTAAAACACAGTCAACCATATGTTCTAAAACTTTAGGTCCTGCCAATGCACCGTCTTTAGTAACATGCCCGACAATAAAAACTGTTATGTTATTTTCCTTGGCAAATCTTGTTATCTTAAGCGTACATTCTCTTATTTGCGATACTGTACCGGGAGCAGAGTCAAGCTCATCAGAAAAAATCGTCTGTATAGAGTCAATAACTGCAATCTGAGGTTTAATTTCAGATAAATCTTCGATTATTAAATCAATGCTTGTTTTCGATGTTATAAATATATTTTCATTGCCTGAAGATAACCTGTTTGCCCTTAATTTAATCTGCTCAACCGATTCTTCAGAAGAACAATATAACACAGCTACATCGCTGCTTATTTTTCTGCACATCTGTAAAAGAAGGGTAGATTTTCCTATACCCGGGTCACCGCCGACTAAATTAACTGAACCAATAACTACACCGCCTCCTAAAACTCTGTCAAGTTCTTTGATACCGGTAGTAATTCTTGATTCTTTGTTTACAGTTACCTCATCTATTTTTACAGGTTTGACATTTGATACTACAGTATATTTTTTTGTCTTTGTGTCCTTTATAACTTTTTCTTCATTAAATGTATTCCATGAGTTGCAGTCAGGGCATTTTCCAAGCCACTTTGAAGATTTGTAACCGCATTCAGAGCAGAAAAAAACTGTATCTTTTGCCATAATTATTAATTCCTTTCACCTTTTCACTTTTACCTCTTATCTCTTACCTGTCTGAATTTATTCAGACATTATCCCTCCATGTTTTTCTTTACTGTAGGCCATACTGCATAGGTTGTAAAATAATTTATAAATGCTGTAAGAAAGAATGGGGTAAGCACCCATCCGATTTGGGGAATAAACCCGAAAGAAAGTGCTATAACTGAAATTACAACAAATGCAACAAAAAGGTTAAGAGGCAGTTTTATAAGTGCAAAAATAAATGAGTTTTTTAAAACTGCAAAAAATGGTATATCATAAAAAACAATCAAGGGATACATATAAAAACTCATCATTAAAACAATGAGATTTACAAGTAACAAAGGCATCGTAAAATACGAAAAATGCGATACTGCTTTTAAATTTATAAATACAACAAAAAGTGAAAATGCAGGTATCAAAGATAAGAAGAATGCAAACATACTCTTAAAAAAGTTTTTCCTAAAATGTTCAAAATAATCTGACATAAGAAAAACGGGGTTATCTTCCGTAAAACATTGAGATATATATGTAAGTCCGCATATAGAAGGACCAATTGTTATAACAGGAATTGAGGTAAGTAAAAAGAGCATACTTAATTTTATAATTTTAAAGAAATTAAAGAATAAATAGTAAAAAAATAAAAAAGGTCTTTTAAGTTTTCTCTCGTCTTTCCTTACGCCTCTGCCCGGGCCGTAAGATGTAAATGAAAATAAACCCATAGTAAAACATCCTCTCGTGAATTAATTTATTTTATACTATTATACTATATTATTATTTATATTTCTATATAAATTTAAAAAAACTTGCTTTTTTATCTATAATAATTTATAATTAGACTTGGATTGGAGTTGTTATTTTGTTAAGAAATATAAAGGATTTGACATTAGAAGAACTAACTGAATATTTTTCTAAAAAAAATCAACCTGCATTTAAAGCCAAACAGTGCTTTAAGTGGCTTTCTCTTGGAGTTTCTGACTTTTCTCAGATGACTGATTTAAGTAAGGTTTTGCGATGCGAACTTGAAAAAGACTTTTACATCAGCGTTCCTGAAATTTCAAGAAAACAGGTTTCTAAAGATAAAACTGTAAAATATCTTTTTAAAAATACCGACGGAACGTATATAGAAACTGTTGTTATGACTTATAAACACGGTGTATCTGCTTGCGTTTCCACTCAGGTTGGATGCAATATGGGATGTAAATTCTGCGCTTCTACTTTAGGCGGTAAAGAAAGAGATTTGACAGGCGGAGAAATTTTAGACCAGATTATTTTTGCATCGAAAGATATGGGGGTAAGGATTTCCCATGTTGTACTTATGGGAATGGGCGAGCCTCTGGATAATTATGAAAATGTTATAAAGTTTTTGAAAAATGTTACAAATCCAATAGGTCTTGATTTATCATATAGGCATATTTCCTTGTCAACCTGCGGACTTGTTCCGAAAATAAATATGTTAAAAGAAGAAAAAATGCCTATTACTTTATCTGTTTCTCTCCACGCTCCGACTGATGAAAAGAGAAATCAGATAATGCCGGTAAATAAAAAATATAATATTAAGGAATTGCTTTCATGCCTTAAGGAATATACTGAATATACAGGCAGAAGAATTTCTTTTGAATATACTCTTATTAAAGATTTTAACGATACTTACGAAGACGCTAAAATTCTTGCAAGGTTACTTAAAGGAATGCTTGCTCATGTTAACCTTATTCCTGTTAACGAAGTAACCGAGACAGGTTTTAAAAAACCGCAGAATGTAAACAGATTTAAAGAATGGCTGACAGGCTTTAATATAAATGCTACAGTAAGAAGAGAACTTGGTTCGGATATTGATGCAGCGTGCGGTCAGCTGAGGCGCTCGGGAGTTGAACGCCATATGGTTTGAAATTAGAAATTTTGCTTAATACTGCAGGAATTCCTGCGAATATACGAAAGTATTATCCTTGAAATTTCTTTGCTTTAAACAAAATTTCTTAATTTTAAACTCTTCGACCTTAAACGCAGGGAAATTTCTAAGATTTTCAATGCGAAGGACGAAGTCAGGCCGTCGCCTTACGAGGACGCAAAATTGAAAGGATTAAAATTTAACAAGTTTAAGGCATATGGGGTTCAAGTCCCGAGTGCCTAAAAAAGAAAAGGGGATGATGTAGTTGGATTACGGATATAAAACAGATGTCGGCAAAGTCAGAAGTTTAAATGAAGACAGATATCTTTTTGTCAATGAAGAAGATTATGTTCTTATAGCAGTTGCCGACGGTATGGGAGGCCATAATGCCGGAGATATTGCAAGTCAGATGGCGATTGACGAAGTTTTAAAATATAATCTTAACCTTGGTTTTTATAATGATACGAAAGAGAATATTAAAAAATGTATAGATAATGTAAACTTAAAAATATTTGAATATGCAGTAAAAAATCCTGCTTGTAACGGAATGGGAACAACACTTACTTTGGCTGTTATTGTAGGCGATAAGGTTTTCTTTGCAAATGTTGGAGACAGCAGAGGGTATGTTATAAATGATGATATTAAAAAAATAACAGTTGACCATTCTTATGTTGAAGAACTTGTAAAGATAGGTAAAATTACCGAAGAAGAAGCCAAAAACCATCCTAACAGAAATCAGATAACAAGAGCAATTGGCACATCTTTCGATGTTGAGATTGATATATTTGAATTTGAAAAGCAAAAAGACGATATTATTTGTTTATGTACTGATGGGTTTACCAATATGCTTTCTGATGATGTAATACTAAGAGAGTTTAAAAAGACAGACTCACTGCAAAAGTCGGTTGACAATCTTGTTGCTCTTGCCAATATAAACGGCGGAAGCGACAATATTACAGTTGTGTGTTATACGGAAGGAGAATAGAAATGGTTGGTAAAATACTTGGCGATAGATACGAAATAATAGAAGAAATCGGCAACGGCGGTATGGCAGTCGTTTACAGGGCACGATGCCGAAAATTAAATAGAGTTGTAGCAATCAAAGTTTTAAAAGATGAATATAAAGTTGATGAAGAATTTGTAAAAAAATTCAACAGAGAATCTCAGGCTGCAGCAAGTCTTTCTCATCCTAACATTGTTTCTGTTTATGATGTGGGGCATGATGATGGTACTTACTATATTGTTATGGAACTTGTAGAAGGCATCAATTTAAAGGATTACATATTAAAAAATCCAAAAATGGACTGGAGAACTGCACTTAAATATTCAATGCAGATTTGTTCAGCGCTTGCTCACGCACACCGTAACGGAATAATCCACAGAGATATTAAACCTCATAATATAATCCTTTCTAAAGACGGAAACTGTAAAGTTACCGACTTTGGCATAGCGTTTGTAAATAATATGAATGAAACAAGAAAAATAGATGAAGGAATTATAGGTTCAGTTCATTATATTTCTCCTGAACACGCAAAAGGGGTTATTACAGACGAAAGAAGCGACATATATTCTTTAGGGGTTACAATGTATGAAATGTTAACAGGTGTTCTGCCGTACGATGGAGAGAATGCAGTATCGGTTGCTGTTATGCATATAAATTCAGAGCCTAAACCTATTAAAGATATAAATATTGCAGTTCCGCTGTCTTTGGTACAGATGGTGAAAAAAGCAATGTCTAAAGATATATTAAAAAGATATCAAAGCGCTAATGAAATGTACAAAGATTTATTTGAACTTTCAAATGAACCCGATGTCTTTGTAATAGAAAAAGAAGAACCGGTTGACCTTGGCTCTACAAGAGTTATATCAAAGGAAGAGTCTGAAGAGATTAAAAATAAAGTTCAAAACGGCGAAAAAGAAATTGTTATTTCGATAGACAGTAACCCTGAAGCGGAAGAAGTAGAAAAAGAAACTGTTAAAGAAAAGAAAAAAACAAAAAAAGGTTTCTTTAAAGATTTATTTAAAGCAGAAAACAAAAAGGATAAAGTTGCTATAATTGCAGCCACTATAGTATCCGTAATCTTAATAGGTGCAGTACTTTCGTTTGCAGTTGGAATTCTTGTACCGGGCGGAATTAATTTAGGTTCAAATGATGAGTATAAAATTCCAAAGTTTGTTGGAAATAATATTGAAGATATAAAAGAAGAATACAAAGATATAGACATTGAATTTATAATCAGCGAAGAAGAATATAACGACGAATATAACGAAGGCATAATTATAACACAAAGTCCTGATGAAGGAATGAATGTTAAACTGCCTGTTAAAGTTCGTTTGACAGTTTCAAAAGGTTCAAGGCAGATAGTTTTATCAAATTATGTTAATAAAGAAGCGCGTCAGGCAGAACTTGAAATAACAGAACAGGGTCTTAAATATGTTGAAAAAACAGAATATGACGAGGAAGTTCCTGCAGGATATGTTATTTCTCAATACCCACTTCCTAAAACCGAAGTTTTATCGGGAACAGATGTTACAATAACAGTAAGTAAAGGTGCCAACGAAGAATTTGCAGTTGTTCCTAATTTGATAGGTTTGACTGAAGCGGAAGCAAAAGCAAAACTTACCGATTATGAACTTGTGTTAGGTGGAATAATCCGTGAAGCAAGTGATACGGAAGAGGGAAGAGTTATTGCACAAAGCGCTCCTGCAAACAGTGAACTTGTTAAAAAATCAAAAGTTACCCTTACTTTAAGTAATGGTAAAAAGCCATCTTCAAATCAGGGCGGAACAAGTGAGAATAATCCTCCAGCAACTGATGAGCCGGATGAGTCTGTTGTAACTGTTAAAAAATATACATTGACTTTATCTTTACCAACTGATAAAGAAAATGTTACGGTTAAGGTTGACCAGGATGGAAAAACTGTATTTAACAAATCGGTTAAAACATCTCAAAAAACTCTTAATGTAACATTAGAGGGTAACGGAAATCATAATATAGTAGTATATTATGACGGACTCCTTGTGAAAACTCAGAAAATTAAAATCTAAGAGGTGGCATTTTGACGGAAGGGATCATTGTTAAAGGTATAGGTGGATTTTATTATGTAAAAACTCCATCTGACACTTATACTTGTAAGGCAAAGGGCAGTTTCAGGAAAGAAAATAAAACCCCTTATGTTGGCGACAGGGTAAAAATAAGAATAGTAAATGAAGAAACAAAAGAGGGATTTATTGAAGAAATAAAGGAAAGGGCGAATTTTTTAATTCGTCCTCCTGTTTCAAATATTGACAGAATGATTATTATCTCTGCAGTAGCAGAACCTGCGCCAGATACTGTCTTTATAGATAAAATGATTGCAATATGCGAACATAATAATATTGAGCCTGTTTTATGTTTTAATAAAATAGATTTAGAAGCCGACCTTTCTATTGTATCTGATTATGAAAAAATCGGATATAAAGTTATGAAAACAAGTGTTAAAGACGGAGTCGGGCTTTGCGATTTAAAAAATATGCTGATAAATGGTATTACCTCGGTTGCAGGTTTTTCAGGCGTTGGTAAATCAAGTTTGCTTAGTATTGCAATAAATAAACAACTTGAAACAGGTGCAGTCAGCGATAAAATTTCAAGAGGGAAGCATACAACAAGGCATGTTGAACTCTTTGAGGTTGAAGATGGAAAGTTCTTTGCTGATACACCGGGCTTTTCAGGTCTTGATATTGAAATTTTAAGAAAAGAAGAACTGGCTGATTTATTTATTGACTTTAAAGATTATAAAGACTTGTGTAAATTCAAAGACTGCAGTCATACAAAAGAACAAGGCTGTGAGGTTATAAATGCAGTAAATGAAGGTAAAATAATTAAATCAAGGCATGATAACTATAAAGAGTTCTATAATACACTAAAACTTATAAACGATTGGGAGAGAATAAAATGATAAAAATTGCACCGTCGCTTTTATCGGCAGATTTTGCTGATTTAAAAAATGAAATAGCTGATATTAAAAATGCAGATTTTGTTCATCTTGATGTAATGGATGGGCAGTTCGTACCGAATATTTCTTTTGGTATTCCTGTTATAAAATCTTTAAGAAAACATTCAAATCTTATTTTTGATGTGCATCTTATGATAAAAAATCCATTAAAATATATAGAGGATTTTTGCAAAGCGGGAGCAGATATTATAACATTTCATGTTGAAGCAGATGATGATATAGATGAAACTATTGGAAAAATAAAAGAATGCGGTGTAAAATGCGGAATAGTTTTATCTCCCGATACTGATGCAGAAGTAGTTCTTCCTTATCTTGATAAGGTTGATATGATTTTACTTATGTCAGTTTATCCCGGATTTGGGGGTCAGAAATATATTCCTCGTATTACCGAAAAATTAAAGAAAGTAAAAGAATATATCGGTAACAGAAATATAGATTTACAAATTGACGGCGGAATTACCAAGGAAAATGTAAAAGAGGCTATTGATGCAGGTGCAAATGTTATTGTTGCAGGAACATCAGTCTTTGGAATGAGTGACAGATATAAGGCAATCGAGGAATTAAGACAATGATTACATATATTTTCGGCGCTTCAGAAATAGACGATTATTCTTATTATGAGAAAATAGATTATAATGGAAGTTTTATAATTTGTGCAGACGGAGGAACTAAACATACAAAAAGATTAAATCTTGTTCCTGATATATTATTAGGCGATTTTGATTCATCCTCTGATTTTAATGATTATAAAAATAAAATAACATATCCTAAGGAAAAGGATGATACTGATTTAGGTCTTGCTATAAATTATGCATCATTAAATGGTTATAAAGACTGTATAGCAATAGGTTGCCTTGGAAACAGATTAGACCATACCTATGCTAATATTTCTTTATTGAAATATGCTTATGATAAAGGCGTAAAACTTGAACTTATTGATGAGAATACAAAAGTTTTCCTTGTAAACGGGAAAAAAGAAATATTAAAAGAAGAATATAAGTATGTATCAATTTTTCCTTTTGGGAACAATGTAAAGGGTGTTACCTTGACAGGATTTAAATACCCATTAGATAACCATATGTTAAGTATGGAGTATCCTTTGGGGATTAGTAATGAACTTATTGAAAATAAGGGAATTATCGAAGTTAGTGACGGTTTTTTAATTGTAATGATGGTTAGGCACGAGTGCCAAAGGAGTAGAATTAAATGAATATAATTGAAATAATAAAAGTTATCATTCTTGGTATAGTAGAAGGAATAACCGAATGGCTTCCTATAAGCAGTACAGGGCATATGATTCTATTGGACGAATTTATAAAACTTAATATAACCGAAGAATTTAAAGAAATGTTTTTTGTAGTTATTCAGCTTGGTGCAATACTTGCTGTTGTATTTTTATACTTTAAAAAACTGATGCCTTTTGATATTACAAAAAAAGGTATAACTTTAAAAAAAGAATCAATTTCTCTTTGGTGTAAGATAATTGTATCTTGCATTCCTGCTGCAGTTATCGGCCTTTTGTTTGACGATAAAATTGACGAAATATTTTATAATTCGTTTGTTGTATCGCTTATGCTTATAATCTACGGTGTGGTATTTATAATCATTGAAAGAAAAAAAAGAATTGTAACAACAAACAATTTAGATAATTTGAATTATAAAACAGCATTTTTAATAGGTTTGTTTCAACTGCTTTCTTTAATTCCAGGCACTTCAAGGTCAGGCGCAACAATTATAGGCGCAATGCTTGTAGGTACATCAAGAGAAGTTGCGGCTGAGTTTACCTTTTTTCTTGCAATACCTGTAATGCTTGGCGCAAGTTTACTAAAACTTCTGAAATTCGGGTTTGTGTTTACAGGTTCTGAAATAGTAATTCTTACAGTCGGGCTTATAACTGCTTTCGTTGTTTCAGTAATTGCAATCAAATTTCTTGTAAGTTATATAAAGAAAAACGATTTCAAAGTTTTCGGATACTATAGAATTATACTTGGAATAGTAGTTTTATTATACTTTATCTTAGTAAAATAAAAAGTTCTTGCTTATTGGAATAATGTGTGTTATAATATATACAAATAAATGCATAATTATAAATTAAATGTAAATTATGGAGGTAATTAAAATGAAAAAACTATTAACCCTATTATTAGCGCTTTCTATGGTGCTTGTTGTGTTTACAGCATGTGGAGGTAACGAAACAGATAAACTTACTATGGCTACAAATGCTGAATTTCCACCATTTGAGTACATAGAAAACGGCGAAATTGTTGGTGCCGATGTTGATATCGCTAAAGCGATTGCTGAAAAATTAGGCAAAGAACTTGAAATTACAAATATTGACTTTGATGCAGCTCTTACAGGTGCAGCAACAGGGAAATATGATATGGCAGTTGCAGGTATTACTGCAAATGACGAAAGAAGAGAAAAT
>JAZOMN010000147.1:0-24832 GCA_045654005.1 Clostridia bacterium | reverse complement strand
ATGAAAAAGCCATATGTAAAGCCTATTTTGGCTTATGAGAGTTTCCAGTTAGATGCGGCTATTGCTTCAAGTTGTGCGGTTACAAGTACTAATCAAGCTCTTTGGATTAATTGCGGCTATGTTAACGGAATTGGTCAACACGTTTTCAGTAGTCCATATAAAGAGGGCTGTAACGATAAGTTTTTGGATATAGGTTCGTATAATGACCCCTATGATAATCCAGATTTGGGCCGTATATGCCGCCATGCTTCTGCAAGTAGCGGTTATCCTGCCTTATTTACAAGTTAAAAATAAAAACCCCTCTGAGAGTATCGGAGGGGTTTTTTTTATTGAGTTGTAGTTAGCAAGGGATTAGTTAGCCAAGAGGAAAGTTAAAGGGAAGAGCCGAAAAAGGCAGTTTGTAAATCTTTGTCGAGTGTAGGCCGCACAAACTGCATAAAATCATCATCTTGCCATGCATTGATTTTAAATAATACATAGGCAATTTTGCGGCCCTCTTTAGCTGTGCGGTAAGATACTCTTATAGAAGTGTCTTTATTTATGCCAGTAACAGAGGGTTCTATAACCCATCGCATAAAATCGGCTGTAAGTGGGTATTTATCGGCGCAATTGAAGTATTGCCGCAGATAATCAATAGAAAAGATTAATTCATTGTCTGCCTTTTGGACTTCTGGAAAGGGGTTAGTAGGGGAGAAGTTGGGCGCATAGGTATTTATTTGGTATTCATGGCTACTTAGCAATTCAAAGAGCCTTATAGAATTAGGAGTAGGTAAGCCCAATATACTATCAAGGCCATATTCAGTAAAGAACTTATTTAGCCCTAATAGATAAGGCTTTAACTCTTCACTTAGCCGCAGAGTTATTACCCCATCTTGATAACTGCAACGGTCTACCCAATGGAACTTTTTATAGTTATATTCCCCGTTTCTCTTGGGCTTGCGGGTTTTGTCTATTACTTTTATAACTTTCCGCATTAATCCAGTAGTAACAGAATCAATATCACGATAGATATTTTCCGGGGGAATACTGAGGAATGCCGCAAGCTCTGATACTTTGCAAGTGTAGGTAAGCAACTCTGTATCTTGTGCGGCTATTTGGGAGATTGTTAAGCGGATTAGTTTAGCTTCCAGTAATGAAAAATCATCTTGCTTGCTTCTGATTAACTCATTGGCTTGGACAACTAAAGCAGATTCGTTGTAGTTAATTTCTGTAGTTTCCATGAAAATACCTCCTTTGGGTGAGGGGATTATAGCACAACTATGAGAGATTGTCAATGGTTCTCATAATTATGACAAATGGACTATCAATCTCTCATAGTTTGGCTATCAATCTCTCATATTTAGACTATCAATCTCTCATAGTTGAGGAACAACACATTTATATATAAAAAATTAATAAAATATATAAAATGATTAGAGAGAGATTCAAATTTTTATTTTTTATGAAAAAGTGAAGCCACAGGAGGCCGCAGGAGCGGAGATTAGAGGTGGGGTAATATAAATACTTGTCATAAATAAAAACCCCCTGTAGGGCCGCTGAGAGCCTTACAAGGGGTTTTCTGTTTTTCACTCCATATTATCTACTTCATACCACAGGCCGCCGACAATCAGAAGCGAAAAAAAGATGATTATTAAGAATCTATTGAGGTTCATAGGCTTTTTTGCTTTGCCTTGCTAAGTATTGGACTATTGGAGCGGGGAGGGGGTCTGGAAAGCCGTTTTTCTCATACTCTGCCAAGAGAAGAGCGCAAAGGGTAGATATTTCGCTTTCCTCTTGGAAAGAGAGTTTTTTATTAATGGCTGTAGCTTGTTTTACAAACTCTGTGCCTTTCTTATAGTTGTGGGAAGTGAGGAACATGAGGAAAACGGAGATGCAGAGATTAGCGGCCCATATGATTTTAGTTATTATCATTGGGGTTATTCCTCATAGAGTTTTCTAACTGCCGCCAGAGCTTCCACAGGGTTCTTGCCGCTTTCAATCAACAGATTTGCAATAGCCTTAGCGGAAATTTCCACAAGCTCGAATTCGTCCTTGGCTTTCCAATGTTCGGCCTTAATGTAGTAGCTGTAGGCGCTATATAACTCTTTACAGCTTGCGGCAAGGTCTGAAAAGGATTCCAAAAGCTCGGGAGTTACAAACTTGTTATCCTTATTGGATTGGGGGCAGTTGAGCAGATAGCGAATAGAATCCTCTGCATATTGGATAGAGGAAATGAGTTTATCACAGGCTTCCGGGGTATAGAAGTTTTTCAAACTTGCCATGGTTTAGCCCTCCTTGGATTCTTCTGCGGGGGCTTCCTTTGCGGCTTCCAGAGCTAAACGGAGCTTGTCTTTCATGGAGAGAGTGGGGGCAGTATCGGCCTTTTCAATGCGCATTTGGGGCATGAAAGTATCAATGAAATCTCGCTTGATTTCCATAAAGCCGATAGGTTCAACTTTGCGGCGGGGGGGTTTAGAGCGGTCAATAATGCGCTTGCCGTTTTCATCCTTAACACAGCGCAGTTTACCGTCTTTGGGGTCAACGGCCTTTAAGTAGCCGTAGTATTCCCGGGTTACAGTTTCGTTCATTTTAGCTTCGAGCCAAGGTAACTGATTGTTCCGGGTACACCAAGTGATAATCTTGTCAAGGTCCAGAGCCTTAACAAATTCGGCTTTCTCTTTGTTAGTCATGTTTGCCATAATAACTAATCCTTTCTATATTTGGTTTTTTCAAGGTACAGGGGGATTTGCTGAGCGGATTATAGCATATAGTAGGCCAGATTGCAAGAGCGTTTTTTGATTTTTTAAAAAATTTTTGGTATAATATGTATGTAAGGTGAAAAAAACAATTCTCTAAGCAAGTAGTGTTTTACTTAATCACTTTATTATATTTTGTCCTTTCCTCCTTTACTCATTGCGTTAGAGCTATCTATATTGTAGGTAGCTCTTTCCTTTTAAGGACAAAGTATAACAATGTATAAAGACGATTTTATAAATAGATTAGGAGATTAATAATGAAGAATGTAACGATTGCTTTTCGCACTTTGGAAAGTATGAAAAAGCGGTTAGAAGAGATAGCCGCAAAAAAGAATGTTTCTGTATCGTGGGTAATTAGGGAAGCATTAGAAGAATATTTAGCAAAGGAGTAAATTAATGATAAATGGGAGAGCTACAGACATTTTCTAACCAAAAGGTTGTAAAGGTGAGTAAGGAAATATGTAATAAAGAAAATTTGTATGCGGCTATTAATTTAGCGGCTATGAATGCGGCGGCCTGTAATTTAGATGCGGGAGCTTTTAAGTTATGGTGCTATTTTGCTAAGAATCAAAATGGCTATGAGTTTGCGCTGAGTAGTAAGGCAGTAGAACAGACTTTCGGCATTAAGATTAAACAATATAATAATGCTGTAAAGGAGCTAATTGAAAAAGGGTATTTAGTTAATACCAAAGGTAATAACTATATATTCAACGAAATTCCCCTTAATACCAAAAAGGATAAGGGGGTTATTACCAAAGAGGATAACCCGGTTATTACCAAAGAGGATAAGGGGTTATTACCTTTGGAATTAACAAATATTACAGAGAATACAATTAATATAATACAAGAGAATAATACAGAAAAAGAAATTCCAGTAGAGGGGAAGAAATACCCAAGAGTAAGTAGAGCAGAGTTAGAGAGCTATAAAGTAGAATATGAGCCAATAGCCGCAAACCTTGTAAAAATCCTTGCTACTGGAAAGATAGTAGAGGTGATTTAATGCAAGGTAAAGAGTTAGAAATTTATCAAGAGTTAGATAGATAGGGGTTAAGCGGTAAGTATAAAAAGCCCGGTATTTACTGCATTAAATTACAAGGGCAGATTGTTTACATAGGTAAAAGTAAAGATATGTTAGTGAGAATAGCTAACCATATTAAAGAGATAAGAGAAATAATGCGGCAGAGCGGACATAAATATAAAATACTGCGGCAAGCTTTAGATAGCGGTATTACTATACAATTTGATGTTATGTATTATTCGCCTTTTCTAACAGAAGAGGAAATAATAGAAGATATAGGAAGCAAAGAGGGGGAACTAATTAGAGAGCATAAACCGCCCTTAAACTATCAGATACCAAAAGCAGAGAATTGGAGAAAGTACACGATAAACAAACAAGCAAGGTTAGTAAGGTTAGAGGATTTAGTAGTATGAAAGGCAGAATTAAGATTAACAATATCCATATTCAGAACTTTATAGAAGAAAGAGGAATTAGGCCAGTAGAAGAGGACTATTATACAGGGGCCGCAATTTATAAGAGGGATGATAGATTGCTTGAGCTATTGGATAGCTATGATATTAAGTATATTGTAATACCTAATAAAGATAAGGTTACTAAGGGTAGATAAGGCAGTAAGGGCCTTTCTAATAGGACTATAGCAAGATAAGCAAAGTATACCGCAAGAAATGCAATGGTAATATATGCCTATTATTGATATAATTATAGTGTAAGATAGGGCACTTAATAGGCCCTTGTTACCCCTACTATTTATCTATTGGAGGTTCTATTATGAAAGGCTTTTATGAGGTTCGGTTTGGTTCTGAGGTTTTCCGTATGCGTATCTCTGGTTCTGTTAGCTTCCTTGACCGTTTAGAGGTTGAGTTGTTCGTGCGTGGTCTGAGCGCTGATAAGGGATGGAGAGATGATTGGCGCACTTGCCGGGAGTTTACCTGTACTTCTGCTACTGGTGAGCGGTATACGGTTCTTAAGCTTGCCGGTGAGGACGTTATTTGTGTTAACCCTACCCCCGCCTATGATGTTTATTATGAAACTGTTTCTAAGAGCGGCGATGATTGGCGGGTTATCGTCTGCGGCGGGTTGGCTTTGATTGAGCGCAACCAGGGCGCACACTCCCGGCGGTTCTTCCCTGTGGGCGGTGCTTATACTGACCCTATGGCGGCGGCTGAGAAGTGCAAGAGATTGGCGGCGGGTTGGCCTTATACCCGGTTTAACTAAGGAGGGGGAGCGGCTATGACTATCAAGGAACTTAAAAAGGGCCAATGGTTCACCCTTAAGCCTATCGCAGAGCCTAAAGAGAATCAAGTTTATATCCGGGGAGATTATGACCGGGGAAGCAAGAAGTATTCCTGTGGGCGGTTTGATGATTGCTCTTTTGAAAAGGAGTTCAAGGGAGATAAGGTAGTATATACGGACTTTGTATTTTGATGGAGGATAAGGAAATGGCAACTATGAGAAAACCCGAACTTGTTGTAGAAATCGAGTGGAGCGCTTTAGGTTATGTCGGGGATAAGGTTAAGATGTGCCGCAACCTTATCCGCTCAGAGGAAGAGGCAAAGGCCTTAATTGCAGAGTGGAAGGAAAAGGCAGAGCGTAACCCTATAGTATATACCCCTTGCGAGCGGTATGTTATTAGGAAGAGAGAAAACGTTTTCCGGTATGGAGATTGGGCAGAGGTTAAGGAGGGCTAAGCAATGCGGAAGTTTTGGCAAGTTTGGTATGAGTACGGCGGCAAGAGTTACGATTGCTTTGAACATGATGAAACAAGCTTACTTAGCCGACTTATAAGTATCACAGATGCGGGCGGCAAGATAACCCGGATTGATGAACATGAAATAAAGGCGGGGTAACTTCCCCCTTTAAATAAAGAAACAAGGAGATAAAAAGGAAATGGCATTATTTGGAAAGTTGGTTAGAATCACAGACCCCAATAACCCCTTATGCGGGGAGTACGGTATTATCCGGGGATTCGATGGGGAAAGCTACTACATCTTTACCGACTGCGGCAAGGTGGAGTTAGGCAGAGAGGGGTTCAGCCTGTAAGAACGGATAAGGGGGAAGCCGCAAAAGCTTCCCTCTTTTTCTTTTGCTCTTGGATATTGACAAAATAGAAAATTATGGTAATATAATAAAAATTTAATATGGGAGGGGGGAAAGTATGTTCTACTATGGGCCAGATGGAAAGATATGGTATACAGAGGACAACTTGCAAATTGCTCTTGAAACAGCCGCAGAGATTTGCAAGGAAGAATCTAACCGAATTGTTTTGATAAAGCATGATGGAAAAGAATTTCTTGCAACTGTGATTGATGCAGAAAACATGGTTAAGCCGGGAGAAGTTTTGGCGGCTGTAATGTACAACGGAAAGAGGGTATAACTAATGCAACTTTTAGAATTCGGACAAAGGTTTTTGAATTATAAAGCTCTTGTGCGGTTGGTTAATAATCATACTGGGGTTACAGAGTTTGCAGGTATGTTTATGGATGCGCCGTATAGGTTGCTTAGATTTGCGGATGTAGTGCGAACTGAGCTTGATAGTGTCCATGAGGTTATGATTATCTACATCACATCCAATAGCAGAATGTTCTTTGACAAAGAAAGCCATTTTTTGAATCCCCCTATTGACAGGTAAAAAAATCTGTGGTAAAATCCGCTCAGCCGTTAGGGTTCTCCATTTCCTACCCCTTTCGGTACTTTCTTGTTTACCCCTCTAATCATGTATTGTTAGCCGCCTTGCATGATTAGGGGGGATTTTTATTTTTGGGCAATCCTTAATAGGGGTTGCTCTTTTTTTATGCTCTGATAGGGCCACAGTAAGCACAGGAGCGGAGAAAAATAAAAGAATGAGGATTTATATTCCCTTAGTAATTTTTAGCTCTGTAGGGCTTAGCAAAGGCCGCAGAAAGGAAAGGTATTTTTATGGGTTTTTGCGTGTCCGCAGTAGGCGCACAAAATAGGGATATTTGTTTTGTATATTACTATGTATAACTGAATAAATGAAAAGGTAGGGTAAGTATAGCTCTGGAATAAAAACGGCTTAGCGGGCCTTGTAGGGGCTTGTAGGGCATGGGGGCCGCAGTTTCTTGTCTTTTGGAGGTAAAAAGGGCGAAAATTTGCCTTTTGCGAAAAATTATTGTAAAATATTAATGAATAAGTGAGGAATGGTATGTTAAGTGCCGTTCCTTTTTTTGTACCTTTTGGACAAGGGTATTTAAGAGAGAATTATAACTTTTTATATAGATATGGGAGGTGAGTGCATGGCTTTAAACCCTAAACAGAAAAAGGCACTTGCATTATTAACTTGCGGAGAGAGCTACAGTTACAGTTATATTGCGGAAGAAGTAGGCATTAGTCCGCAACAGCTCTGGAATTGGCGCACTCAGCCGCAGTTTGTAGAGTTTCAAGAGCAATTGAAGAAACTTGATGATTTAAAATGGCTTGCGACTGTAGAAGCGGCAAGAGAGGGAGCCTATAAACTTTGTAAAGACGGAAATCAAAGAATGATTGAGTTTGTATTAAAGAATGAGGGCTATAACCCAACGCAGAAAGTAGAAGCGGATATTCATACAGATATCGAGATTAATATAGAAGATTAAGCTATGCCGCAGATTAATTTAAATATTAAAAAGTCTTTGTTTGTTCCTAAATTCTTCCCTTATCTTCTGGATTATTCGCATAGATGGGAAGTTTATATGGGAAGTGCGGGTAGTGCTAAGAGCTACTTTATTACCCAAAAGCTAATTGTAAGAGCTTGCAAGGAAAAGATTAGGATTTTAGTATGCCGCCGTACTGGAACAACAATCCGCAATACTTGCTTTTCCTTATTCAAAGAGATTCTTGCAAAGTGGCAGTTAACCCCATATGTAAAGATTAGGGAAACAGATTTTAGAATTACGTTTCCTAATGGAAGCGAAATTATCTTTATTGGATTAGACGAAGAAACTAAATTGCTATCACTTAATAATATAGGATGCATTTTTATAGAAGAAGCTTACGAAGTTCCTAAGCCAATAGTAGAACAGTTAAACCTAAGATTAAGAGGTAGTACAGAGAATAAGCAAATTATACTTGCTTTTAATCCAATATCTAAAAATTCATGGTTGTATGATTTCTGCGAGA
The DNA here is from genome assembly GCA_045654005.1 of Clostridia bacterium. Taxonomy (GTDB): domain Bacteria; phylum Bacillota; class Clostridia; order UMGS1840; family HGM11507; genus SIG450. Next base: position 16,963 of record JAZOMN010000147.1, on the reverse strand, counting down.
TTAACCCGCCAGAGAATTATATTTACATACATAGCACTTACAAAGATAATCCGTTTCTTGATAGTGAGGTAGTGCGGGAAATGGAGGAACTATATACAAGAAATCCAACTAAAGCAAGAATCTTTTGTGATGGAGAATGGGGAGTAGATACAGAGGGATTAGTTATTACCAACTGGAAATCACAAGTATTTGACCCTATGGAATTAGCCGCAAAAGGTATGGAGCATAGAGCCGGGTTAGATTTAGGATGGATAGACCCAACCGCAATTATAGATAGCTTATATGACAGGGAGAATAAAGTTATCTATGTATTTAATGAGTTTTATAAAAGCGGTTGCCAATTAGCGGACATTGCTTCTGCTGTACATGATATGCAACTAAATAAGACTAAGGTTTTTGTAGATGCCGCAGAGCCAAGAAGCATTCAGTTTTTAAAGCAAGAGGGTATTAATGCAATAGCTTGCGCAAAAGGTAAGGATAGTGTAAAGGCCGGGTTAATGTTTCTGCAAGATAATTTAATTGTGGTTCATCCTAAATGTAAGAGCTTCATAATGGAGCTTGAAAACTTCTGTTATATCAAGAGCAAACAAACGGGAGAATACACAGAAGAAACAGACCATACATATTCTCATGCTATAGATGCTTGCCGCTATGCCTACAGCGATATCTATACGCAAACAAAATTAAAAACATTCAATAAATCCGCTTTTGGACTATAAGGAGGTTAGAAGAGTGTTTAAAATTTATGATGGAAGAACTAACTTTTATCAATGGGATTTAAACCAAAAGTTAGTTGTATTTGATGATTCTATTACCGAAGTACATTTTTGCAATAAAACGGATGATTGCGCTTTGGTATGTGAAGTTTATAAAGATGGTACTTTAAATCTTGTAAATGTTCCTAATATCTTGCTACAGGATAATTGGACAATTAGAGCATATGGAGTAGCCGCAGACCATACAGAGCATGAAGCCAGATTTAAAGTATTAAGTAGAAGTAAGCCCGCTGATTATGTCTATACGGAAACAGAGTGCAAAACTTTCGAGCTATTGGAACAAAGAATGGATGAGCTTGAAAACAGTTTTACAGAAGAGGGCATTACTAAAGCTGTAACGGAGTATTTAGAAGAAAACCCGGTAGAAGCAGGAAGCAAGATTTATTATGCGCAGGTAGTGCCGAATGGAGATAACCCGACAGAAGATGGAGTTAGATTTATTGACGCTTTCGCAGAGTTACAAGAAAGAGTATTAAACGGAGAAACTGTTATAGCTTCTGTAATGGGGGGAATTTATGCAAACTTAGTAATGCATGAAAAGGATAATATTTTAGCATTTAGCTGTTTTGCTGATGGGACGAATATAATGGTAGTTTTAACAGCGGATAACAACGCATTAGTGCATACAATAGGCTATGTTACTGATGAAGTTTTTATTAATGCAGTTGATAGATTTCCTAAAAAAGTTTCAGAGTTAGAAAATGATGCAAATTATGTAAATATTAATCAAACATATATGGCGATTAATATGAAGCAAGAAGAAACTAATATTAGTACATTTATCAATGATTCGGGATATACCACAGCCGCACAGGTTAAGGCAATTGTAGATAGTGAATTGGGGGTTATTGAGAATGGCACTTACTGATAAACTTTCTGCTATTGGAAATGCAATTAGAGAAAAGACAGGCAAAGAAGAGCTATTAACTTTAGAGCAAATGCCTTTAGAGATTGCGGGGATTGAAACAGGCGGCGGCTTAAGTGAACAAGATATTTTGGATGCACTAATGTGTAACCAATGGCCTGCCGGAGATGTACTCATTACAGGTGGAAACACAGGTGTAACATTTGCGGGAAATAAATATATAACAACCGTAACATTAAGAGCAACAAAAGGAGTTAACGGATTTTCTGCCCGATGTTTTGCAAACAATACAGCTTTGAAAAGTGTTCTTGATGGCGGTGTAACTTATTACTCTTCCAATAACGTTTTTACGGGTTGCATAGCTCTGGAAGAATACGTTATGGAAAGGGACAGTCGTACAACTGCTTTGGACACACAATTATTTAACGGCTGTACAGCATTAAAATATTTTGATGGAAGTGTGAATTTTGCCACCATAAACAACAAGGCCTTTGAAGGGTGTACCGCATTAAAAACTATCGTTCTACGCAGAACGTCCGCCCCGGTTACATTAGTAGCAAACGCATTTATTAATAGTTCTTTAGCAGAGGGTGGAACTGGTTGCACTATTTACGTTCCGGAGGCCCTTATTGAGCAGTACCCTATAGCAACAAATTGGGCGGTTTGGGATGCATACGGTACTATTACATGGAAATCAATTGAGGGGAGCGAGTACGAATGATTAAAACAGAAGATTTAGTTATTAATGGTAAAGCCTTTATAAAAACTTTCTCTTCTCTTGGCTATATGGTAGAGCGTGAGGGAGTGCAATATGATGTAGCTTTTGACCCCGCAGAGCTTAATAGAGAATATACAGAAACAAATATTCCTATTGAGGGCTATACAGATGAAGCAACAGAAGCAGACTATATAGCCGCATTAGAGAAATTGGGGGTATATGCTTATGCTTAAAAGAGAATTAGAAGCTAATACAAATGCCGTAATTGAAGAAACAAAAGTAGCTTTGCAAACTGTTTTCGATTGCTTGAATCCGGGCCAAAAGAAACAGATTATCAAGCATGAAGAGGTTATTATTTTGTTTGATAGATACGGTGTAGTATATAAGGAGGGTTAAAAGTGTTTTACTTAAACAGAGAAACAGAGTTAAATACTGATTTACTCCAAAAGATGATTAACCGATTTAGATTAAATAATATGCCTAAATTGGAAAGATATAAAAATTATTATGATGGTTTACAGGCTATTCTAAACAAGTCTTATGCAGATGAAAGCAAGCCATGTAATAAAACCATTATTAACTATTGCCGCAATATTGCAGATAGTTATTGTGGTTATTTGGCTACTCCCGGATTTATTAGCTATAGAAGTGAACAAGATATCGAGCCTATTATTGATATCTTAAAATACAATGACTATCAAGCGCAAGATTCTGATTTCCTATTGGATGCCTTAATTTATGGTGTATCTTGTGAATTAATGTACATAGATTCCAATAGTCAAACAAGATTCAGACTAATTGACCCTACTACTTGTTTCGGAGTATATGACAATAGCCTAACCGGGGATTTAATGTACTTTGTTCGTATGTATAAGAGTGATGATTGGGATAATACAGACTGGTATAACGTTGATGTATATAGCGATTATGATATCAAGCATTATATTATGAGCGGTATGAATGGCTATTTAACCTTTGTTAGAGAAGAGCCGCATTATTTCAGCCAATGCCCCGCAAATATCTTTTATATGCCAGACGAAAAAAGTGTTTTTGATTGCATTATGAGCTTGCAAGATTCCGCTAATGAGTTAGTAAGTGCGGAAATCGATGATTATAGCGCCTTTTGTGATGCTTATTTGTGTCTATTGGGGGTAGATGCAGATTCAGAAGATATCGCCGCAATGAAGAGTAATAGAGTGCTTGTGCTTCCAGAGAATGCAAGTGCTACATGGTTAACTAAGAATGCGAACGATGCGCAAGTAGAAAATATTCTAAAGCGGATTCACGATAGCATTTATAGAATTGCGCAATGTCCCGATTTTAGTTCAGAAACATTTGTAGGCGGGGTTAGTTCTGGTATTGCTATTAGATACAGATTAACAGGCATGGAAACAAGAGCCGCTAAAATTGTTGCCAATATGGAAAAGGCATTACAGCGCAGAGTAGAGATTATTTGCGGTATTGCCACTTTGAAATTGGGTGAAGAAATTTTCAGAGATATTGAAATTGAGTTCAAGCGCAATATTCCAGAAGATAACACAAGCTTAGTCAATCTTGTGAATGCGCTAAAGGGTACTGTATCCGATGCTACTTTACTTTCTCAGCTTCCATTTATTACGGACGTTAATGCAGAGCTTGAAGCGCTTGAGGAACAGAAAGCCGCAAATATGGCTATGTACGGTATTGGAGCTTTTGGAACTGCTGAGCCAGAAGAGGAAGAAGAAGAGGTAAGCTAATGGCCGCAAAGGATAAGTTTGTATCTGACTATTGGAAAGATAGACAAGCAAAGGCGCAAGAAGAGCTTTTAAAAAGAGGTATTGAGGAAACAGAAGAACAGATTATCAGATACTACAATAGGACAATGGAAAATGTCATTGGACAATTTGAAGCAATCTATAATAAGGTTCTTTCTAATATCTCTGAGGGAATTACACCAACTCCCGCAGATTTATATAGACTTGATAGCTATTGGAAGATGCAAGCGCAATTAGCACATGAGTTACAGGCTTTAGGAGATAAACAAGCCCATTGGTTATCTAAGCAATTTGTAGCGCAATATAGAGCCGCTTATAAATCTTTAGCACTTGCGGACGGTGGTGCTTTTAGTACTGTAAGCCATGAAACAGCTTTACAAATGATTAATAGCATATGGGCCGCAGACGGTAAAAGTTGGAGTAATAGAGTTTGGAACAATGTAAACAAACTACAACAAGAATTAAATGATAAATTAATAGATTGCGTATTAACTGGAAAGCCTACAGAGGTTTTAAAACAAGAATTAATGGAGCGGTTTAATGTAAGCTATCACAGGGCTGATAGTATTGTTAGAACTGAGTATGCACACATTCAAACGCAAGCCGCACAACAAAGATACAAAGATTCCGGGGTTACTATGGTGGAAATTTGGGCCGATTATGACGAAAGGCGCTGTGATGTGTGCGGGAAGCTACACCAAACGAAATATAGTGTATATGATGCTATTCCTATTCCCGCACATCCCCGCTGTAGATGTACCATTATCCCGGTTATTGAATCAATGTATGATGAAGAACAATTAAAGCTTGATGGCTTTTAATTTACTTGCCTTTTGGGGGTAGGCGCTAAAGAACAACCAATATATTTTTTAAGGGGCAAGTTTACATAACTTTGCAACTTTTGGAGGTTAATTTTATGGAAGAGAATACTAACAACGTTGTTACTACAGAGGGCGCACAGGCCCAAGAGGATATTAAAACATATACCTTTGAAGAGGTACAGGCACTTTTACAGAGTGAAACAGATAAGAGAGTTTCACAGGCTTTGAAAACACAGGAAAAGAAGTTTAAAAAGGAATTATCCCTTTCTAAGTTGGACGATGAAGCCAGAGCGCAAGCGGAGAAAGATAATAGAATTGCAGAACTGGAAGAGAAGTTGAGTCAATTCCAGATTGAGAGAAATAGAAGTGAACTAAAGAGCGTTTTGAGTTCTCGTGGCTTATCTGCTGAGTTTGCGGATATTCTGAATATTTCTGATGATATCGAAGCTTCCCAAGCTAACATTGATAAGCTTGACAAGCTATTTAAGGCCGCTGTAAAGGTGGAAGTAGAGAAGAGATTAGCGGGCAATACTCCCCCTAAAGGAAGCAATAGCCCCGCAGAAATTACTAAAGAATCTGCCAAAAAAATGAGCATGGCAGAATTAAATAACTTAATGGCTACTAATCCAGAGTTATTTAATAAATTGTTTAATTAATTGGAGGTTTATATATCATGGCAAACACTGTTTATGCAAATAAGGTTATCGAAGCAAAGGCAACTGATTTATTGACTACTGCCGTTAATACTCGTTCTTTGATGACCATTGACAATAGTCTGACTGCAACCGCAGGTATGACTAAGACCATTAACGTTTACACTTATACAGGTGAGGCAGAAGAGTTGGGCATTGGTGAGGGCAACTCTAACAGAGGTTCTATTGCTTATGTGGGCAAGGACTACAATGTTAAGTTGGTTCAGCAGGTTTTCGATTATTACGATGAAGATTTTATGAAAGACGGTACTATTGTAGATAATATGCTAAAGGGCGCTAATCAAGTCATGGTTAACAAGATGACTGCTGATTTTGTAACTGAGATTAAGAAAGCAACCGTTTCTCATTCTGCCGCTTCTTTTGGCTATGATGCTATCGTTGATGCAATCGCTAAGTTGAATGTAGAGGACGAAAGCAAGTTCTATGTGGTTATTCCTACTGCATGGAAAGCTGATTTGCGCAAAGATGAAGATTATAAGAGCGCAAGAATGGGTGAAGTCATCTATAACGGTATGGTTGGTACTATTTGCGGCCTGCCTGTTATCGCCACTAATGCTTTGACTAATGAAGCCTATGTTATGACTAACGAAGCAGTCAAATTGTTTATGAAGAAAGACGTTGAAGTTGAGCAAGAGAGAGATGCAGAAATCCGCCAGAATACTGTTATTCTGCGCACTTACTACATTGCCGCTCTTGAGGATGCAACTAAGATTTGCAAGGTCACTAAGAGCGCCTAATTATATAGGGGAGGGGGCAACTTCTCCCCAAACCCTCTAAAATGGAGGTATTTATATGATTGAAGATATTAAAATTTTGTTAGGGGATGCCGCAAGTAATTATAGTGATGCTCTAATCGCTCTAATGGTAAAGCAGACCTTAGCAGAAATCGAAAGCTACTGTAATAGGGCCGTAGATGCTGAGTTGGAAAATGTGGCCTTGCGTATTGCCATTATTAAGCTTAACCGCATGAATACAGAGGGCTTAGCAAGTCAATCTATGAGCGGAGTAAACGAAAATTATATTGACGGTTATCCCGCAGATATTTTAGCTGTACTAAATCGCAAACGTAAAATCAAGGTGGTGTAAGTATGGTTAATGCAGATTTCCGCATTTACAACTATTTCACTCTTGGGCCAGTAGATGAATACGGACAACAGAAAATGGAAGAGGATGTAAAAGGCTCTGTAAAAATGGCTATTTATCCAACTTCTCAGAATGTGCAGAATAATATTCTATATCATAATGCGCAATATGTCGGTATTACGCATGATAAAGATATTAATGATACATATTTTATCAGTTATGAAGATTATAAACTGAAAGTGTTGTACATTACCCGCACAGGCCGCTTTAAACAGGTTTTTATGAGTAAGGTGGTGTAAATCTATGTCTATTGAAATCAACGGTCTGGAAGTCGCTCTGGGCCGCTTAGACCTATTTACAGATTTAGACCGATTAGAAAAGGGAATTAATGCGGCTTGCCTACTGGTAGAACGCTCAGCGAAACAAAAAGCCCCAAAAGGTGAATTGCAACAGAGCATTACAAGCAAAACAGAGGATTATAAAGGCATTATTTACACTCCCTTGCACTATGCGCCCTATGTAGAATATGGTACAGGCCTTTTCTCAGAACATCCGAACGGCGGTAGAAAAGAGGTTCCATGGGTTTATATTGAGGGCCAATACAATGAGCCTACAAAGAAAACCGTTTACACAGAGCAGAAAGCAAGGGAAACAGTAGCCAGTTTAAGAGCTGATGGTATCCCGGCTGTAATGACATACGGACAGAAGCCGCAACCTTATCTGCGGCCCGCATTGGATGAAAACAGAAAAGAAATTATTAGAATACTGGGGGAAGCTTTATTTAATGGTTGATTATACTAAAGAGCTTGTAGCGGCTTTAAAAACTATTCTCCCTGTACATTATGAATTGCTACTAAAAAGCGGCACTAAAACCCCTTGTATCAGTTACCAAGAGCGCAATAACTCTGTAGAGGTAAATGGGGACAGTTTAGGATATAGCCGCCTATCTTATACGGTAAAAGTATGGGGAAATGATATCGGAGAGTTAAACCGATATGCGCAAGAGATTGATAGAGTATTGCGGCCTATTGGATTTAAGAGAGTTTCAGTAGGTGAATTATATGATATCAATTCTACTATGATTCAAAAAATACTAACCTTTGAGGCTTTGGCTTTTGAGGTTTTTTAATTGGAGGTAAATAAACATGGCTGTTATTTCAAAGGGTATCACTCTATCTATGGGTGAAAAGGAATTAACTAACCTGCAAGAGATTCCAGAAATCGGCGGTACTGCTGAGAGTATCGAAATCACTACTTTGGCAGACGTTGCCCATATGTATACAGACGGAATTTTAAACTATGGTGATAGTTTAGATTTTAAGTTCCTATATGAGAAAGCACAGTTTGTAGAGTTGTCTGGTGCTACTGGTTCTCAGAACTGGAAAGTAGAGTTACCAGATGCTACTACCTGTAGCTTTAGCGGTACTTGCTCTGTAAAGCTTGACGGAGTGGGTGTAAATGCCGCACTTACTTATACTTTATCTATTAAGCCTAATTCCGCAATGGTTTGGGCCTAATCCCTAATTAGGGGGTTGGGGTAGGGGTTTTTCTCCTTTCCCCTCCCCAACTATATAAAAAATGGAGGTTTTATTATATGCTGTATTATGATTTTGAAGTAGGTAACAAGAACTACAAGTTACGTTTAAATACAAGAAATACAATTGCACTTGAAAAGGCTTTAGGTTGTAACCCTTTGGCTATTTTTGGCGATGGTAATACATTGCCTACTATTGGACAAATGGTAAACGTGCTTTGGGCCAGTCTGCAAACATATGAACATGGTATTAGCTTAAATGATTCTTATGATATCTTTGATAAGTATTTAGAAGAGGGCCATGTTATGACAGATTTCTTTAACGTTATTGTAGAGGTTTATAGAGTTTCCGGGCTATTGCCTACTGAGGTAAGCGAAAAAAACTAAATGAGGGGGGTAATAACTCCCCATGGTTATTTAGTGATTACGTTTTTAAATGGCTTGATAATGCTTTAGATATGGGTATTTCTGAGTACGACTTTTGGAATATGACCTATGCAGAGCTTGATAGAGCTTTAGCAAGTAAGAAGAGGGTTTTAAAAGCACAGGCACAAGAAAAGGCCAGTTTAGATTATATCTTAGCGGACTTAATTGGGCGCTCTGTGGGCCGTATTTATTCCAGTAGTACAAAGATTCCAGATATAGCAAGTGTATATCCGTCATTGTTTGATGGTGAAGAGATTAAAGCAAAACAGGCCGAAAGAAACTTAGAGTTATCGGCTTTAAGATTTAGAAAATTTGCAGATTCCTATAATAAGAAATATACGGAGGTTGCAAAAGATAAATGAATGAAGAATTACACGTTATAATTAGCGCTGAAATTGGCGCTTTACAAAAAGGAATTGAAAAGGCCAAGCAATCAATGCAAGGCTTTAAGGACAAAGTAAAAGAAGCAAGTAAGAATGTAGACGATAATTTTAAAACTATCGGTTCTTCTATTGCTACAGGCGCAAAGGCAATTGCTACAGGTATAACAGCGGCGGGCGGTGCTTTGTTAGCTCTTGGCGCAAGTACAGCAGAGTATAGAAATGAGCAAGCTAAATTAGTTTCCTCCTTTGAGCAAGCGGGAAGCACAGCGGAAGTAGCAAAAGAAACATACAACGATTTATTTAGAGTATTGGGAGATACAGGCCAGACAGTAGAAGCGGCAAACCATTTAGCGCAATTAACGACTAACGAAAAAGCCCTTGCGGAATGGTCTACTATTTGTACTGGTGTATATGCTACTTTTGGCGCAAGCTTGCCCATTGAGGGATTAACTGAGGCCGCAAACGAAACGGCTAAAACAGGACAACTTACAGGCGCACTTGCTGATAGTCTTAATTGGGCGGGTATTCAAGAAGAGGATTTCCAAAAGAAACTTGATGCTTGCAATACGGAAGCCGAAAGAGAAGCTTTAATTAGAAGCACTCTAAATGGACTATATGCAGATGCGGCGGCAAGATATGAAGTAAATAATGCTGAGGTATTAGCGCAGAATGAAGCACAGGCAAAACTACAAGAAACTACTGCAAAATTGGGTGAAGCTGTAGCGCCTGTAATTACTGCCTTTACTCAGTTTGCTAATGATGCTCTTGGGGCTGTAGTGCCTTATATTAGCCAATTAACTGATACATATATGCCCCAATTAAAAGAGCTATTAGCCGGGGTTACAGATGGCTTAGCAAATGCGTTTACTTGGGTGCAAGAGCATAAAACATTGTTAGCTGTAATGGGTGGTATTATTATGACCATTGTAACAGCTATTGGTTTATATAATGCTGTAGCGGCTGTTAAAGCGGCTATGGCGGCTTTAGAGGTAACAACTGTTTGGGGATTGGTTGCGGCTTATGCGGCACAGGCGGCGGCTATGATTGTTGCTATAGCGCCTTATGTGCTTATTGTTGCGGCTATTGCGGCTGTAATTGCTATTATCGTCCTCTGTGTAAAGCATTGGGACAAGATTAGCGCAAAGGTTAAAGAAGTATGGGCGGCTATTAAAAACTGGACAGAGCAAGCGGTAGCGGCTGTAGTGGCTAAATTCCAAGAGCTATATAGCAAGGCCGCAGAAAAGGTTAATAATTTAAAATCTGCCTTTACTACTGGATTTAGTAATATGGTATCAGCGGCAAGAGAAAAGGCCGGGGCTATTCTTTCGGCTGTATCTGATAAATTTAACTCTATTAAATCTAAGATTAAAAGCGCTATTGATGGGGCTAAAGATGCTGTAAAATCTGCTATTGATAAGATAAGAAGCTTTTTTAATTTCAAATGGGAGTTACCTAAGTTAAAAATGCCAAGTATTAGCATTAGCGGCAAGTTTAGCTTAAATCCTCTTTCTGTACCTAAATTCTCTATCTCTTGGAATGCTTTGGGCGGTGTTTTTGATAAGCCTACATTATTTAATTATGGCGGCAGTCTACAGGGCATTGGAGAGGCAGGAGCGGAAGCGGTTGTACCATTGGAGAATAATTTAGGATGGCTTGATAAGTTGGCAAGTATGCTAAACGACAGAATGAGCGCAAATACTCCAATAGTGTTAGAAGTAGACGGAAGAGTATTTGCGGAAACTGCTATTTCTACAATTAACGCACAAACACGGCAAAAGGGCCGTTTGCAATTGAATCTAATTTAAAGGAGGTAGAAACATGGCTTTTTTTATGATTGGTAATAATGATTATTCACAATATATTAATAAGTTAGTAGTACATAAAGCTACTAACTATAATGCACTAACTAATGCGGCAGGTAATACAGTTGTAGACTATATTAACCAAAAGCGCATTGTAGAAGTTGGTATTATTCCATTGGATTCCGCAACTATGGCAAGATTGCAAAACGACATTGATGCTTTTAATGTTTCTATCTCCTTTAGAAATCCGCAAACAGGAACATTAGAAAGCCTTAATTGTATCATTCCAGAGAACAATATTGAGTATTATACTATTCAAGCTGAAAAGGTATTATTTAATGCATTTCAGCTAAAATTTATTGAGCTATAAGGGGGTTACTTAATGATTAATAATGAGAAACAGTTAGCGGCATTAAGTAACCCTGTACGAAATATTAATGCTACTGTAGTTTTTGGAACTAATTTAGCTAATATGTATTCAAGTAAGGGTGCATTAGTTTCTATTGATATTGAGAGAGTAGGCGAAAATAAGTTTTTTGGATTTGGTTATTGTCAAAAGGCAAACATAAAGCTATTAGACCCAGATAGGACTATAGATATTGAATCATTGCGGGATGATATTAATATTAGTTTCTATATTGGAAATGATATAGATAATGCGGTAAGGCCTTTTAATAGGTTTTATGCGTCACAAATCTATAGGGATGAAAATACTAATACATTATCTATTACCGCATACGATGATTTATATACTATTGGTAATTTAGCTGTAGAAGAATTTGGACTTACTGAGCCAGAAGCAACCTATAGAGATTATATAGAATTTCTATTTGATAACAATTATATTATCCCTAATGAATTGACTGAGCTTTTTGATTCTACTTTAGAAAATGTAAATTTTACAGCAGATATTACATTTAGGGAGCTTTTAGATTATATTGCCGAAGCTACACAAACAATTTATTATTTTACTGCTACAGGTATTGTATTTAAAACCTTTAGCGCTAATGATATCCCGGTATTGTCTATTAAGAAAGATGATTATTTTACTTTAGATAGCGGGGATAATAGACGATTAGCAACTATTACTCATGTCACAGATTTGGGCGATAATGTTTCTGCTACTTCTGGACTAACTGGAAGCACACAGTATTTATATAATAATCCTTTCTTAGAGTTGCAAGATGATATTGGTACTTTATTAAATGATGCTATTTCCAGAGTAGGAAATATGACAATTAATACTTTTAATCTTGAATGGAGAGGTAATTACCTTTTAGAAATTGGCGATTGCATAGAGATTGAAGATAAAAGCGGCGGTTTTATTAAGACTTATGTATTAAATGATACTATTTTCTATGATGGTACTTTATCCCATACTATGCAATGGGAATTTGATAATAGCAATGAGGATATTGAAAGTGATTCCGCTAATTTGGGCGATGCATTAAAACAAACCTTTGCAAGAGTGGATAAGGCCAATAAGCAAATTGATTTAGTTACAAGTGATACACAGGCAAATTCGGAAGCTATTTCTGCCCTACAGCTAACTACAGAGGGAATTACCGCAAGCGTATCTAATATGAGTACTGCAACCGGGGAAGCTCTAACAAACCTTAGCGGCGATATTACTACATTAACTAATAGAGTAAATGCGGCTATTACTTCTGAGGATGTGCAATTGCAGATTGAAACAGAAATAGCAAATGGTATTGATAAAGTTACTACAAGCACAGGTTTTACTTTTAACGAAGAGGGCCTAACTGTTTCCAAAAGCGAAAGCGATATGCGCACAACTATTACAGAAGATGGTATGACAGTATATAGAAATGATGAAGCGGTATTAATTGCAGACCATGACGGAGTTAAGGCCGAAGATTTACACGCAACTACTTATTTGATTATTGGTACAAAGAGCCGCTTTGAAGATTACGGAGATAACAGAACGGGTTGTTTCTGGATTGGAGGTTAACATATGGCGGCAAGTTTAGTAATTAATTATAGAGTAAATAGCCAGAGCATTGATAACAATACTTCCAATGTAACTGTATCGGCTATTATTAGTTGGACTTATGGAAGCTTTAGCCGAACTAATCAGTCTGGTTGGTTAACTATTGACGGTACAACTTATAATTTCTCTACTACATATAATACAACTAATAAAACAAGCGGTTCACAAACACTATTTAGTAAAACGGTAAATGTAAACCATAATGCAGACGGTAGTAAAAAGTTAGTTATGGCGGCTTCCTATAATACAGGCGGCAATAGTGGCACGATTGCGGCAAGTGCTACAAGAGAATTAGCAAAGATTCCAAGAGCCGCAAGCATTACAAGTGCGCCTAATTTTAACGATGAAGCAAACCCGGTTATTAAATACAGTAACCCGGCGGGCACAGCGGCAACAACTCTACAGGCCGCAATTTATAGTAGTGATGGAAGTACGGCATACGCAAGTTATAGAGATATTTCTAAAACAGGAACAAGCTATACTTTTAGCCTAACTTCTACAGAGAGAAACGCACTAAGAAACGCAATCCCCAATAGCAAAAGTATGAACGTGCGGTTTTATGTGCGTACTGTGATAGGCGGCAATACTTACACAGACTATCTGACAAAATCGTTATCTATTACTAACGGAAACCCAACTTTAAACCCTACTGTTAAAGATATAGCTACTATTGCTACTGGATTAACAGGAAACGCAAATAAACTAATTAAATATATTAGTGATGCGCAAGTTACTTTTAATGCTATAGCTGTAAAGGGCGCAAGTATTAAGAGTTTAAAGGTTGTAAATGGAAGTAAAACCATTTCATCAGATGGTATTTTCCATAATGTAGAGAGCGGTGCTTTTACCTTTACTGTAACGGATAGCAGAGGTTTTACAAACTCTTATGCTATTAGTTTACCCATTGTAAACTATACTAAATTAACTTGCGGCCTTGCCAATACAGATTTTAATACAGATGGAGTTATTAGCTTTAATATTAAGGGTAATTATTTTAACTCTTCTTTTGGAGCGGTTAATAATACTTTAAGTGTTAAGTATAGATATAAAGTTTCGGGCGGTTCTTATGGTGAATGGGTTACTGTTACCCCTACTTTATCCGGGAATACATATACTGCAAGCGCAACAATTAGCGGTTTAGATTATAGGGTAAAGTATGTTATTCAAGCGCAAGCAACGGATAAGTTAGGTACTATTTCGTCAAGTGAAAAAACAATGTCTTGTGTACCTGTATTTGATTGGGGAGAAAATGACTTTAATTTTAATGTCCCTGTAAATATGGGTGAGAATGTCCACTTTGACAACGGCGGCACAGGTATTAGGGGCACAACAACAAGCGGCATTGATGTGCAAGCCTTTGCGCCCTGTAACGGTAATAATAATTGTGTTGTGGGCTATGGCGCATATGCTGAGGGTGTAGGCGGCACTAATGTATATGGTAATGAAGTAAACATTATTTCCAATGATAGTGTTTATGTAAATGGTATGGAGATTGCGGAAAATAAAGTGCTTTGGGATGGTGAATATTATATGACAGAGGGCCAAACTATTACACTTTCCGAAGCTGTAAGCAAGCAAGCCACAGGTATTGTATTGGTATTTAGCCGCTATAATCCCGGTGAGGGTGTATTAAATGAGCAGTTTAATTATCATTTTGTGCCGAAGCAAATTGTAGCCTTGCAGAGTGGAAAAGGCTCTATTTTCCCTATGTCCACAAGCAACGAAACTTTCGCCGCAAGTAAGTATTTATATATTAGTGATGGAAGTATTAAGGGCCATGCTAATAATGATGCTATAGGAACAGGTAACAGCGGTGTAACATTTACAAATAACCGCTTTGTTTTGCGGTATGTTATCGGTATTTGATGGAGGTATATAGATGGAGTTATTAACTTTGATTTCTGAACTTCTTCCTACTATTGGTTTTCCGATTCTTTGCGTTATTGGTTTAGGTTGGTTTATCTATAAGATTTACTCAGATACAACTAAACAAAATGCCGCAAATATGGAAGCGGTGCAGACCAGATGCCAAGAGAGAGAAGAAAAGCTTTATCAGCAGTTAGAGAAACAAAATGAGATTAACGGAAAATTTGCGGCTATCATTGCGCAATATGATGTTAAATTAGACCATATTCAAAAAGACATTGACAGTATCAAAACAGATGTTAATATTATTATGAATAAGTGAGTAAGTGTCTTTTTGGGGGAGTGTCCTATATTTAGGGCATTCCCCATTTTTTGTTTTCCAGGAGAGGACAAGCAGGGGGAACGTGTGTTCTGGGCAAGGACAACTTTTTAGCTTGAAAAGTTTGGTTTTCTCTGCCTTTTGGGGGTAAATCCGAACATGGCAATTTATCAAAACTGACTTTAGAAAGAGGTAATATAAATACCCTCCTAAAATTTGCGGCGCTCTGAGGGGCTTCCAGAGCCTTACAGCATAGGAGTATATTTTGGGTAAGTGGAAAATGCTTTAAATCCCTATATAACAGTATTGTTAGTTTATATTTCTGTACATTATCCATATATGGGTTATAATAGGGTAAGGAGGTAGATACTATATGAGTACAACAGTTTTCAGAGTAGAGAAGAATAGAGAGTTTGTGGTAATGAGTAATAAGTTTTTAAGGGAAAGGGAAATGAGTTTAAAGGCTAAAGGATTGCTTGCGCTCTGCCTTGCGCTCCCGGAGGACTGGAACTATTCTCTAAATGGGCTATGCGCTATTTGCAAAGAATCACAGACAAGTATAAGAAGTGCGTTAAAGGAATTAGAAACATTTCATTACTTAAAGAGGAATAGGATGCAGAATGAAAAAGGGCATTTTATTTATGAGTATGTTATTTACGAATTACCGTATGTAGGAAATCAGTATGCGGATAATCAGCATGAGGAAAAACCGCATAAGGAGAAGCGCATACAACAAAGTAATAAAAGACAAACTATTAAAAAACAAAATAAAGATAATAGTTTTATGAATGAGTTAAAGGAACTATATGAGGGTGTAGAAGATGGCAAATAAAAAGACAATTATAAAAGCCATAGCCGCAATTAAAACAGTATATAGCTATTTTGGTAGGGATGCTGATATAGGGTTATTAGTTGATACTTGGCATTCTTTACTTTTGGAATACTCAGATGAAGAGGTAGATAAAGGATTATATAAGGCTCTGAAAGTCTGCAAGTATGCGCCAGTTCCCGCAGATATAATTGAGCAGATAGAGGAAATGAGAGAAATAAAAAAACCCTCTGAGTATGAGTTATGGGCAACTTATCAGAGGGCTTTGAGAAAGGTATTATATTTTTCTTATAGACTTAACTACAATTATATAGATGATAGCGGCCTTTCGCAAGGTGAACAGGCCAAGAGAGAAATAGAAAGAATATGGTATAGCTTGCCGCAAGAGCTACAAATATACATTGGAGATAAGAGTGAGTTAATAAGTGCGGCCCGGGGTTTGAATCATTCGGAGGGTTTGAGTTATGAAAGAAATAGGTTTAGCAAGGTATTTCCGATATTGCAAAAGAGAGTGGAAGCAAAGAGGGAATTAGAGGTTACTAAATCTTATCTTTTGGAGGGGTTTTGAATGGGTACTTTTGCGGTTATTGGGGTAGAGCTTACTAATAGGCTACTTTCAAAGGGTTTTGAACTGGTAGAAATAAAGCAAGGTAAATATACTATGGTTTTCTATTTTGTAGATACTGAGGAATTGTATTTGGAAATCGAAAATTATTTAAACTCTTGATTTTTAGAATTTTTCTGATATAATATTCTAAAAATTTCGGAGGTGCTGAGCATGATAAGAAAACCTTATGTTAAACCCTATATCATCTGTGAAAAGTTCCAATTAGATGCGGCTATTGCTAATGGCTGTGATATAAAGGGCAACTTTGGAGATATCGGAACGTGCGGTTATTATGATGAGAACGGTATGGCAGGATTTCCGACTATTGTATTTATAACAAGGCCAATATGCGAAACACGCAGACCCGGCGGCGGTTGGACGGATTACATTGACGGAGAAGAAACGCACATTTGCGCAACAACTCTAACAAACCACAGTTTACTTTTATTTAATTCT
>JAZOMN010000146.1:0-4035 GCA_045654005.1 Clostridia bacterium | reverse complement strand
CTAATACAGTTATGATACATCAAATAAAATATAATGTCAAGATTTTTTAATAAATATTGAAAAAGTATAATCAATAAAGTATAATTAAGTTGTAGAATATATTTTAACAGGAGAAAAAGAATGTACTCAAGTTGTACGCTTTGTCCAAGAGAATGTAAGGTTAAGCGAGAAAAAGGTGAAGTGGGTTTTTGCGGACTTTTAAATAAAATAAAAATTGCCCGTGCTGATTTGCACTTCTGGGAAGAACCTTGTATATCAGGAAAAAATGGCTCGGGAACAGTTTTCTTTTCAGGGTGTAATATGAAATGCATATTTTGTCAGAATTATGACATCAGCACACTTAATAAAGGATATAATATTACAGTTGAGAAACTTTCAGAAATATTTTTAGAATTGCAAAATAAAGGGGCTAATAATATAAATCTTGTTACACCTACTCATTTTGTATATGACATTATAAAGGCACTCGATATTGCTAAAAGTAAAGGTTTGAACATTCCTGTTGTTTACAATTCAAGCGGATATGAAAAAGTTGATATTATAAAAATGTTAAAAGGATATATTGATATCTATATTCCTGATATGAAATATTTTTCTGATAAATATTCAATGGAATTTTCTTTGGCTAAAAATTATTTTAATACAGCAAAAGAAAGTATTTACGAAATGTTTAAACAAGTCGGTGTACCTGTTTTTAATGAAAAGGGAATTATGAAAAAAGGTGTAATAGTACGGCACCTTATGCTTCCCGGCCTTTTATTTGACTCTAAAAAAATAATTGATTATTTATACGATACATATAAAGATGATATATTTATAAGTCTTATGAGTCAATATACACCTACTGATAATACATGTAAAGTCGAAAAGCTTAACAGGAAACTTAACCCAAAACATTATGATACTATGATAGAATACTTAGAATATAAAGGTATAAAAAATGCATATATACAAGACATAGAGTCAGCACACTCAGATTATATTCCTGATTTTTTTTTATGAAGATTAAAAGAACTGTTTTACAGTTCTTTTTTTATAAATTTTTTATATTGTAAAGAGGAATAAAATGTGTTATTATAATATAATAGGTTATAATATTTATAAAAAAATAAAGGAAATAAAATATGTTTAAATTAAAATCAGAGTTTTCTCCGTGTGGAGATCAGCCCAAGGCAATTGATACTTTGGTAAAAAGCATAAAAGAAAATAATAAATTTCAGACTTTACTTGGTGTAACTGGATCAGGTAAGACTTATACTATGGCAAAAATTATTGAAAAAGTAAATAAACCCACATTGGTTCTTGCACATAATAAAACTCTTGCTGCACAACTTTGTAGTGAATTTAAAGAGTTTTTTCCTGAAAATGCAGTTGAATATTTTGTTTCTTATTACGATTATTATCAACCTGAAGCATATATTGCCAATACTGATACCTATATTGAAAAAGATTCTTCAATAAATGATGAAATAGATAAATTAAGGCATTCTGCGACTATATCTTTATTTGAAAGAAAAGATGTTATTATTGTTGCTTCCGTTTCTTGCATTTACGGTTTAGGTGACCCTGAAGATTACACAGATCTGGTTGTATCTTTAAGGCCCGGAATGATTAAAGACAGAGATGAAATTTTAAAAAAACTTGTTGAAATTCAATATGAAAGAAACGATATTGATTTTTCAAGAGGAAAATTCAGAGTTAAAGGGGATACTCTTGACATATTTCCTTCAAACACAAATGAAAATATTATAAGAGTTGATTTTTTTGGAGATGAAATAGAAAAAATATTGTCAGTTGACCCACTGACCGGAGAAATTTTAGGCGAATTAACCCATGCGGCAATTTTTCCTGCATCTCATTATGTAACTTCAAAGGAAAAAATGCACAGAGCAATTTTAACAATAGAAAAAGAACTTGAAGACAGGATAAGGTATTTTGAACAGGAAGGAATGCTTCTTGAAGCTCAAAGAATAGCACAGAGGACAAACTATGACTTGGAAATGCTAAGTCAGGTTGGATTTTGTCAGGGAATTGAAAACTATTCAAGGCATATAAGCGGAAGAGAACCGGGAAGTTCACCATATACACTTATGGATTACTTTCCTGACGATTTCTTGCTTTTTGTTGACGAATCACATGTTACTCTTCCTCAGGTGCGAGGGATGTATGCAGGAGACAGGGCAAGAAAAGATTCACTTGTTCAGTATGGCTTCAGACTACCGTCTGCTTATGATAACAGACCTCTTAATTTTGATGAATTTATGGGTAAAATAAATCAGGCTGTTTTCGTTTCTGCAACTCCTGGTAAACTTGAAAAAGATATATCTTCAGTAACCGCCGAACAGGTAATAAGACCAACAGGGCTTTTAGATCCTGTTATAGAAGTTGTAAAAACCAAAGGGCAGATTGATCATCTTCAGTCAGAAATCAAGAAAACTATTGATAAAGGCAACCGTGTGCTTATAACAACTCTTACAAAAAGAATGGCAGAAGATTTAACCGATTTTTATACTAAAGCAGGTATAAAAGTGAGGTATCTTCACTCGGATATTGATACCATAGAAAGAATGGAAATTATCCGTGATTTAAGACTTGGAGAATTTGATGTTTTAATAGGAATAAACTTACTTCGTGAGGGGCTTGATATACCTGAGGTATCGCTCATTGCTATATTAGATGCAGATAAAGAAGGCTTTTTGCGTTCGGATACATCTTTAATTCAGACTATAGGCCGTTCTGCAAGAAATGTTGACGGAAAGGTTATTATGTATGCCGATAAAATAACCGATTCAATGAATTATGCAATTAAGGAAACCGAAAGAAGAAGAAAGATACAAGACGAGTATAACAAAGAAAATAATATTACTCCAAAATCTGTTTCAAAATCAATAAGAGAAATTATTGAAATAACAAAAACTGCAAAAGATGAAAAAATTGATACTAAAGACATTGATACAACTATTGAAGAATTGACTGAAATGATGTATGCTGCTGCTAAAAATCTCGATTTTGAAAAAGCGACAATGTTAAGAGATAGAATAAACAAATTAAGGTGAATTTATGGAAAAAATTATAATTAAAGGAGCAAAAGAACATAACTTAAAAAATGTATCTTTAGAAATTCCAAGAGATAAACTTGTTGTTTTTACCGGGCTTTCTGGTTCGGGGAAAAGTTCTCTTGCTTTTGATACCATATATGCGGAAGGGCAAAGAAGATATGTCGAATCACTTTCTTCTTATGCGCGTATGTTTTTAGGTCAAATGGAAAAACCTGATGTTGAAAAAATCGAAGGGCTTTCTCCTGCGATATCCATTGACCAGAAAACAACAGGAAGAAATCCTCGTTCGACAGTCGGAACTGTCACAGAGATATACGATTATCTGAGAGTTTTATATGCAAGAATAGGTGTTCCACATTGTCCTAATTGTAAAAAAGAAATTAAGCAGCAAACAATTGACCAGATAACCGATTCTGTTTTAAATTACGGTTTGGGAAGTAAAATTCTTGTTCTTGCGCCTGTTGTAAGAGGAAGAAAAGGCGAACATCTTAAAGTGTTTGAAAATGCTAAAAAAAGCGGTTATGTTCGTGTAAGAGTTGACGGAGATATTTATGATTTGTCTGAGGAAATAAAACTTGACCGTAATAAAAAGCATAATATAGAAATTGTTGTTGACCGTCTGGTTGTTAAAGAAGAAATAAAAGCAAGATTTACCGACTCTTTGGAAACTGCAACGAGTTTATCAGACGGCATAGTTATAATTCATAATATTGGTGACAAAGATTACAGTTACAGTCTTAATTATGCTTGCCCTGATTGTAATATAAGCATTGAAGGACTTTCGCCGAGAAGTCGGATCGTAGCCATGTCGTTCTGTGAGCCAAGGAGTTGACTGCCTTATTTGTCTTCCTAAGACCGCTTGGCCTTCCGACTTCGGCATAGTTATAATTCATAATATTGGTGACAAAGATTACAGTTACAGTCTTAATTATGCTTGCCCTGATTGTAATATAAGCATTGAAGAACTTTCGCCGAG
>JAZOMN010000145.1:0-8493 GCA_045654005.1 Clostridia bacterium | reverse complement strand
ATGATGGTCTTCAAATTCTACGTGGTGTTTTTTAGCAATTTCTTTTGCTTCTTCTGTTGAGCTTATTTCATCAAAGTCAACACCAGCATATTTCTTGACACGATCAATCATACTTATTCTTTCAAACGGTTTTCCTAAATCCATTTCAATACCGTTATAAACTATTTTAGTTGTTCCCAAAAGTTCATTTGCAAGATGACGGTAAAGATTTTCGGTTATGTCCATCACGCCGTGGTAATGGGTATATGCCTGATAAAGTTCCATAAGAGTAAATTCAGGGTTATGACGGGTATCTAAACCTTCATTTCTGAAAACTCTGCCTATTTCATAAACTTTTTCCATACCGCCTACGATAAGACGTTTTAAGTACAACTCCAATGATATACGAAGTTTAAAATCTTCGCCAAGTGCATTGAAATGAGTTTCAAAAGGACGGGCAGCTGCACCACCTGCATTTGATACAAGCATTGGTGTTTCAACTTCTAAAAAGCCCTGCGCGTCTAAGTATTTTCTTATTGATGAAATTATTTTTGAACGTTTGATAAATGTATCTTTAACATCTGCGTTCATAATTAAGTCAATATATCTTTTACGGTATCTTAAATCGGTATTTGTCATTCCGTGGAATTTTTCAGGAAGAGGTAAAAGTGATTTTGACAACAATGTAATATCATCAACTCTTATTGAAATTTCCCCTGTCTGTGTAGTGAAAACTTCGCCGGTTGCGCCTATTATATCACCAATATCAAGTTTCTTAAAGCGTTCGTACTCTTCTTCTCCAAGGATATCCTTTTTAACGAAAATCTGAACCTGACCATCCATATCCTGAAGATGGCAGAAACCAACTTTACCCATACCTCTTTTAGACATAATTCTACCTGCAACGCAAACAGTCTTACCATCAAGAGGAGATATTTTTGCAGTTATGATTTTCGCTTCTCCATGAACTGAAATTTCTCTTTCTTCGGTAGTGAATCCGTCTAAAATATCACTTGAAGAATGAGTTCTTGCATACTTTGTAATTTCAAAAGGGTCTTTCCCTTCACTTGCAAGATTGTTAAGCTTTTCAATTCTTATTCTTTTAAGTTCGTTAATATCTTCTTCTACAATATTGTTTTTCATTTGTTCTGACAAGAGTATTCCCCCTATTTTGTAACCTCTAAAATTTTAAATTCCATTATTCCCTGCGGTGCGTTGACTTCAACCTCGTCCCCTTCTTTTTTGCCAAGAAGCGCAGCTCCTAAAGGAGATTCATTTGAAATCTTATACTGAGCAGGATTTGCTTCAGTAGAACCTACTACTTTATAAATAATTTCTTCGTCAAACTCTTTATCATAAAGTTTAACTTTGCAGCCTATTGTAACAACACCGTCACTTGAATTATCATCTTCAATAAGTCTGGCATTTTTAATTGTGTTTTCAAGTTTAATTATTTTTTCTTCAACTTCTGCTTGCTCGTTTTTTGCCGCATCATATTCTGCATTTTCGGATAAGTCGCCAAATGAAAGTGCTTCTTTAATTTTTTCAGCAATCTCATTTCTTTTTTCTGTTTTAAGATATTCCAACTGGTCTTTTAAATCTTTAAGCCCGTCGGCAGTAAGTAAAATTTCTTTAGACATTGCCAAATCCTCCAATATACTAATCTATCAGTTTATTATATTATTTTTGCCCTGTTATGTCAAGTGTTTTTTGTTATAAAACTATCAATCTTAAAAGGTTCGGAAAGTATTTTTAAAAAAACAGCATCGCTTATGTTATAAATATTTTTTTCTTCCTTAAAATTAACCTTAATATCTTTAACGCCTCTTTTGTCGGTTGCCTCAAAAATATCCACAAGATGTCCTTTGAATTTATAAAGATTTACCTTTTTATTTTTTAGATATATTAAAATATCGCAGTCTATATTTTTATAACTTTCCTTTACAATAACAGGGACTCCCGTTTCTTTAAAAAAAGAATCGAGCGTAAGACTGTAATCTTCTTTTTTATCACAATATACTGTTAAAGTTTTTAATTTATTCTTTAACTTCTCCATTTTCCGCATTGTGATATTAATATTACTATCCGCAATTATTCCAAGAGATAGTTTTCCTTCTTTTATCCCGAGCGAATTTGCAAGTTTTAAAACAACTTTGTCAATATTTAAAAAAAGCACATCTTCTTTTTTTATAATATTTATCTTACTCTCAAAATTTTTTATAAAACTATGGGATATATTATTATCAAAAGCAATACCCATTATCCTGTCTTTATTTATTTTTTTAAGAATTCTTCGTGCGGTAAATTTATACTCATCATAAATTTTATAAACGGCATATTTTTCGTTAATTTCTTTTTTTATAAGAAACGGAAATGTCTTTTTATCTTCTTTTACAACTATCAAATTCATATAATCACCTATTAGTAAATTTTGTATCACTAAAATATATTTACTTTAACTTTAATTTATGTTACAATTTTTATGGTGATATAATGAAAAAAATATTTATATGTATAATCGTATTATTGTTTTTTTCTGTTGGCGTATGTGCCCACGGCATTACCTTGCCCATTCTTCTTTATCATAACATAACTGATTTTGACCAGGGGTTTGACTATGACGTACATATATCAAGAGAAAAATTTACTGAACAACTTAATTTTTTAAAAGAGAATAATTTTAATACAATAACATTCAAAGATTATTATGAGTACAGGGTAAACGGAAAAGAACTTCCCGAAAATCCGATTATAATCACATTTGATGATGGATATTATTCCAATTATAAAATTGCCTATCCGCTTCTTAAGAGTATGGGAATGAAAGGAACGATATTTACCGTAACTTATTCCTCATATATTCCAAAAACTTTTGTTTTCAATCACTTTACATGGGCTGAGGCAAAAGAAATGGCACAAAGCGGTGTTATAGATATAGAAAGCCACTCGGCAAACCATATTGTTCACACAAACTTAAGTTATGACGAATATTTATATCAGGCAAGAAAATCATATTTCGATATTTATAAAAATACAGGGATAAAACCCTTCTGTTATGCTTACCCTACCGGTGCGCTTACAGAATTGTCCCAAAAAATATGCGAAGAAGCAGGGTATAAAATTCAATGTACCGTTATGGGAAAACTAAACAACGATCTTACCCCTCTTAACGAATTAAGGCGTCTTAATATAAGAGGCGATATTGAACTTAGTGAGTTTATAAATTTAATATATAATTCTCCATTTTAAAGGGGATATGAAAAAAGACGGCGTTAAACGCCGTCATTTTTAGTATTTGCAATCGGTTCCTGCATAAAATTATAAATTTCGTTATATCTTTCTAATTCTTCTTCCGTGCCCATACCCGAAGCCACAAGCCCTGTACAGTCGCACAAAGCAGAAACTTTAAAATCGTGTTCCGCAGGGAACGTATCTTTGTTTTTCTTTTCTTTTTCCACAAAATATCACCTCACAGATATTATGTGAAAAAAAGAAAAAATTATTATTGTGAATTAACAAAGCAAGATTCTTATTTTTCTATCATTGTACCAATTCCTGATTTGGTAAATATTTCAAGAAGCAGACAATGTGGCACTCTGCCGTCAATAATATGTACTGAATTAACCCCTTTATCAAGAGCATCCAGGCATCCTAAAACTTTAGGAATCATACCGCCTGTTATAACCTCTTTATCAATAAGGTCTAAAATTTCCTGTTTGTTGGTATAATATAAAAGCTCTCCGTCAGCCCCTGTTTTAATTCCTTCAACATCTGTAAGCATAATAAGTTTTTCAGCATTTAAACTTGCAGCCAATGCTCCTGCAACAGTATCTGCATTTATATTATAACTTTCTCCGTTTTCGCCTACACCAATCGGTGCGACAACAGGGATAAATTCATCTTTTATAATATACTCTAAAACTTTATTATTTATTTCAATAATATCTCCCACATAGCCTATATCGGTTTTTTCACCGTCAACTTCAGTATAAAGTTTTTTACATTTTATTAAATTTCCGTCTATACCGCAGATACCAAGTGCGTTTCCGCCCTTTTGATTAAGAAGTGACACTATTTCTTTATTGGTTTTACCAACAAGCACCATCTGAGCAACTTTAACAGTTTCTTCATCTGTAACTCGAAGTCCGTTTATAAATTCACTTTCGATATTAAAAGTTTTTAACGCTTCTGAAATATCAGGGCCTCCGCCGTGAACTAATATAGGGTTAAGACCTATATATTTTAAAAGTGTTAAATCTTCCATAACTGAATTTTTAAGTTCGTCATTTATCATAGCGTTACCGCCGTATTTTACAACAATCGTTTTACCTGCGAAACGCTGTATATAAGGCAGGGCTTCAATAAGTATCCCCGCTTTTTTTATTAGTAATTCCATATCATTCATAATTTTTCTCCTAGTCCGAACTCGTTTTTAAATTGTAATTTTTTGATATAATTTCGTTAAAAGCCTTGGAAATATCCTATAAGTAAAATCCGGGATTAGAAAGACCTTCGTTTTCGTTAAATCCAAACATTATATTCATATTCTGAACAGCCTGACCTGCTGCACCTTTAACTACATTATCAATCGCACTTGTTACTATTACTCTTTTTAATCTTTTATCAACTTTAAAGCCGATATCAATAAAATTAGAACCTGCGACATGATTTGTTTCAGGAAGTTTTCCTGGCTCGTAAACTCTGACAAACTGTTCGCCTTTATAAAATTCTTTATACATTTCATAAATTTCTTCATCTGTTACATCTTTTGTAAGATTAGCATAAATGGTTGCAAGTATTCCTCGCTTTAGCGGAACAAGATGCGGTGTAAATGAAACCATTATATCTTTAGATGCAAATTTTGATAATTCCTGTTCAATTTCAGAGGTGTGCCTGTGAGTTGCAATTTTATACGCTTTCATATTTTCAGTACATTCGCAGAAACTAATGTCAAGATTTGTTGACCTACCTGCTCCTGTCACCCCTGATTTTGCATCTATTATAATTGAATCTTCGTCAATAATATTATTCTTTAAAAGCGGTGCTGCACCTAAAATTGAACAGGTTGTGTAACAACCCGGATTACCTATTAAAGACGCATTTTTTATTTTCTCTCTGTGAAGTTCGCAAAGTCCGTAAACAGATTTTTCCAATACTTCAGGTGATGAATGAGGTTCACCATACCACTTTTCATAAACTTTTATATCATCGTATCTGAAGTCTCCACTTAAATCGATAACTTTAACACCCGATTTAAAAAGTGCCGGAATAACCTCTTTTGACGCTCCGTGAGGAAGTGCCGTAAATACAACATCAGACTCTTTTACTATCTTTTCTATATCAAGGTCGGTAAGTTCCATATCTAAAACCCCTGAAAAATTAGGGTATATTTCACTTACTTTTTTACCTGCAAAACTTTTTGAAACAAGATTTGTAATTTCAACTTCCTTATGAGAACATAAAAGTCTTACCAGTTCAATACCTGCATAACCTGTTGCTCCAAGAACAGATACTTTAATCATTATTTATCATTCCTCTTTTTTATATTTTTTAAAACTCATTTTATTATTATACACTCTTTTGAATAAAAATGCAAGATTTTAATTTAAAAATGTTCTTGATTTATTCTTATACTATGATATAATAGATGTAGTAAACTAATGAAAGGGTGTTATAAATGATACTTGATAACATTAAAAATAAAGAACTTTATTACAAATTGGGTGAAGGTTTTAAAATCGGCCTTGATTTTATTGACAAGGCAAGAAAAGAAGGCATTGAAGTCGGCAAGTATGAACTTGACGGTAAAAATGTGTTTGCAAACGTTCAGGAATACAATTCAAAAGAAGAAGCGAAATTTGAAAATCACGATAATTACATAGACATTCAGTACATTCTAAAAGGTAACGAAATGATGTACTGGGAAGATTTAGCAAAATGTACTGAAATGATTCCTTACAATCCTGATAAAGATGTTACTTTCTATAACGATACTGATTCTGCAGTTTCGATGGAAGTTAATGAAGATGAATTTGCAATTTTCTTCCCAAACGATGTTCATAAACCGGGAATGAAAATAAACGAAAGCCTTCCTGTTAAAAAGATTTTAATAAAAATTCATGTTTAAAATATGCATTATCAGCAAGAAGCATTTTTGCTTCTTGCTTGTATATCGGGGTGTAGCGCAGGTGGTAGCGCACTAGACTGGGGGTCTAGTGGCCGCAGGTTCAAGTCCTGTCACTCCGACCATATCGAGTGTTCATAACACAGCTAAGTTATGAACACTCGATTTTTATTTATGCCATAACTCTAAGCCGTGCCATGTATTAAATAGAATCGGAAAAATAAGTTTATCCGCAACACTACAGCGTTTCCAGACTCAACAATGACGTACAGTGATAATAGGGTATTTCCAAGAAACGCCGTTCCCATTGTATAATTATCAAAAATATGTTGATGAGGATTACAATTCTCACCATATCCATTATCAAACCACCAGTTCAGAAATGCATATTTAGACGGTGCACTGAACTGCCTATAATCATCATTGCCGTAAAAGATTTTCATTTTGTTCCTCCGATTTTTAATTTTGTATAAGCTTTTTATTGTTTATAATTGTCTCGATATTGCCGATTATATTTGGTTTTACTTCATTGTTTTTCAAGTTGATGCCTCTAAAATCTTTTTCTAATTTGTATTTTACTTTTGTATATTATATATAAAATACAACAACTTTTCAATAAATCTTAAAAAAACAATTATTATGCCATAAATTTTCCAAAATTATTGAAAAAGGAAATTTTTTGTGATATAATTGTTATGCTATATACTTACATTAGAATGGGATAAGTATATTTGTTCACCACAAGGTGTACGCTAAATAGGTAAAAGCGTACACTCTGACGATCTAAGCTTTGTGGTGAAGATATGTAAGTGTATAGCAACCTTATGTCAGAGTTAGTGCGTTTTTCGGTGCATAGCTCTGAAACAAGGGTTATGCACTTTTTTACGGAGGCTATTATATGAAAAACTATGAATTGAATAAAACACCCTATATTGAAAACTTAAAAGAACTTGTTAATCTTCGTGCTACTATGCCTAACGAGATCGCTTTTAAGTATAAAAAGAAAAAAGAAATCGTTGAGATAACTGCAAAGCAGTTCAAAAGTGAAATTGAATGTCTTGGAACATATCTTTACAGTCAAGGAATTAAAGACAGTAAAGTTGCTCTTATCGGTGAAAACAGTTATCAGTGGATACTTTCATATTTCTCTGTTGTGAACGGTGGAAATATCATTGTTCCCATAGACAAGGAACTTTCAAATGAAGATGTTGCCGATTTAATCAAACAAAGTGGTGCAGTTGCTCTTATCTATGCAAATACATATTCAGATATGGCTGAACAGCACGGACATCTTAAACTCTTTAATATGAAAGAGTTTGATGCATACATTTTTGAGGGTAACAAACTCATTGATGACGGAAATAAAGACTTTGTTGATTATGAAATCGACAATAAAAAACTTTGCTCTATCATATACACATCGGGTACAACCGGAAAACCAAAAGGTGTAATGCTTTGTCATAAAAATTTTGCAGCGGATATTATAAGCTCGTGTGAAAATGTATATATTGCAGGTTCATCAATGCTTACTCTTCCTCTGCATCACACTTTTGCATTTTCTACAAGTGTACTTTCAATGCTTTTAAAAGGTGTTTCAATCCCTATAAATTCAAGTTTGAGAACCTTTAAGCAAGACTTAAAAGATTTCAAACCGCAGAATATGTTCTTAGTTCCCCTTTATGTGGAAACTATGTATAAAAATATATGGACTACTGCTGATGAGCAAGGCAAAACAAAACTTTTAAAGACAATGCTTAAAATAAGCAACGCCTTGCGTAAGGTTGGTATTGACATCAGAAGAAAGGTTTTTAAAAGCGTTCTTGATGCTTTTGGCGGAGAGCTTGATTTGATTGTGTCCGGCGGTGCTCCGATAAATGAAAAGTACATAAAATGCTTTGATGATTTGGGAATTAAAGTTCTTAATGGCTATGGCATAACAGAATGTTCTCCCGTTGTAGCAGTGAATAGAAATGAAAACCCTGTAAAAGATAGCGTTGGTCTTCTTCTTTCTTGCAATGAGGCAAAGGAAAAAGACGGAGAAATCTTAGTTAAAGGCGATAATGTTATGCTTGGTTATTATGAAGATGCCGAGGCGACAAAAGATGCTTTTGATGACGGATGGTTTAAAACCGGAGACTTAGGTTGTATCAAAGATAATCACTTGTTTATTACCGGCAGAAAGAAAAACCTTATTATTCTGTCAAACGGTAAAAATGTATCTCCCGAAGAACTTGAAGAAAAGATTCAACTGATTGAAAATGTTATTGAGGTTTTAGTGTATGCAGAAAATGATGCTATTACCGCAGAAATATACGCACAAAACACTGACAACATTCAAAATAATATAAATGAACTGAATAAGTCTTTGCCACTTTACAAACAGATTCAAA